>JABDFW010000051.1 GCA_013286305.1 Bacteroidota bacterium | reverse complement strand
AATAAAAGAATATGAACAAGCGCAACAAGACACCATCCAAACATCCGAAAGTAAAGGATGGATGAAAAATGTTTTGCAGTTAACAGGTGTTAACGACGCGTCAATCGGGGCACAATTAGACCAATATATGGCCAACTATGCAAGCATTATAGCTGATACTTCCTTTGGGGGCAATGTAACTACTTTCAGCAAATCAGCCGACCCGGCCATTTATCCCGAAGAAGTTGCCAATTTTACAAATATTTTTAACCAGGGCAGTTCCCTGGTAAACTATTTTGGCCACTCATCTTCAACCGATCTGGATTTTAGCCTTGATAACCCATCCCAATTAAACAATACCGGGAGATATCCTCTGTTTATTGTGAATGGGTGCCTGGCCGGCAATATATTTGACTATGATGCCGCGCGGCTGTCTCTTCTTTCTACCATTTCGGAGAAATTTGTTCTTCAGCCAAAAAAAGGGGCAATAGGTTACCTTTCATCAAGCAGCTATGGCGATATAAGCTACCTTAATATTTTTACAACACAGTTTTATAAATCCATTGGGGTACGGCAATATGGAAAGGGTTTTGGAATAGTTATGCAGGATGGATTAAGCGCCGCACTTAATGTTACAGGATATGCGGATTTTTATGGCCGTATAACGGCAGAACAATTTACCTATCATGGAGACCCTTCACTAAAAGTAAATTCGTTTGCCAAACCTGATTATGCAATTGATTCTTTAGATATATCATTCAGCCCGTCATTTATTTCTGTTGCGGACGATTCTTTTTCAGTAAAAGTTGTTATACATAACCTGGGGAAAGCTACTGACGATTCTGTGCATTTTTCTTTATTCCGTAAACTACCTGGTGGTGATAGTATAAAAGTGTTTGGTAAAGAGTTTTCAAGCATAAAAATCTCCGATTCTGTTATTGTAAAACTGCCTGTAATTGCAGACCGCGATAATGGGATTGTAAAAGTAACGGCATATATTGATGATGATAATAAAGTAGCGGAATTAAGTGAAACCAATAATATAGCAACAAAATCGGTTGTTATATCTTCCGCAGAAATCCGTCCTGTTTATCCATATAATTTTGCTATCGTAAATGCCGGTACGGTTACCCTTGCTGCTTCAACTGCTAACCCGCTCGATACGCTTAAAACATACATAATGCAAATGGATACAACTGCATTATTTAACTCACCGGTAGAAATATCTCTTAATATTTCTTCAGTGGGTGGCGTGATTGAGTATAAAAATATTGCACTTCCTCTTGATAATACCGTTTACTATTGGCGTGTTGCACCTTCGGGCAGCAATCCACACTGGAATATGTTTTCATTTACACATCGCAGCGTGGGCAATGCAGGATTTGAACAAAGCCATTTTTACCAGCAAACCCAGTCTTCTCTCAATAACTTAATTTTGGATTCAACTTCCAGGAGCTACCATTTTGCAAAAACTTTGATTAACCTGTTTGTAAAACAGGCAATATATCCTTATGGCGGTACAGAAGATGCTGATTTCAGCGTAGCCGTTAACGGAACCTTTGTAGCTCAAAGCGCATGTGTGGGGCAATCTGTTATATTTAATGTATTTGATCCGCTAACATTTAAAATTTATCAAAATACAACTAACCCAGACGGAGCCGCGGCACCTTGTGCACCTACCCGTTCAGCCAATTTTGAGTTTCCAACAACAGACCCTGTTTCAAGGGATAGTGCCCTAAGCTTTCTTGATAATTTTGTGCATAATGGCGACTATGTTGTTGCCAGGAGTATTGATGTTGGTGACCTTGCCCCTGTTTGGGCTGGAGATAGTACCTATTACGGCAGTAAGAACACGTTATACCAGCGGTTAAAAGACCAGGGAATAGCCATTGATAATTACACTTTCCCACGCTGCTATATTTTTGTATTCAGGAAAAATGATTCAGCTCATTTTGCGCCCATTTCTGTTTTCTCCAATGGGATATACGACGCCATATCATTATCCCAGAATGTCTCTGTTTCTGATACGCTTGGTTATGTAACCTCACCTAAATTTGGGCCGGGCAAAAAATGGAACAAGGTTAACTGGCAGGGTGTTGACAGCAACAACAACAACATCAGCAGCATGAATGTGATAGGTATTAATAAAAATAACCAGGACACCGTTCTGTTCACGCTTGACAAAACATTGCATACGCAGGATATTTCTTCAATAAGCGCATCAGATTATCCGAACATCATGTTACAAATGCGCACACAGGATTCGCTTACCGCGCAACCATACCAGCTGCAGGATTGGTCGGTTGAATATGTACCTGTTGCAGAAGGCGCTATTGCCCCTAATCTTGGTGTTAACCTGCCTGATACAGTGAAAGTGCCACATGCCGTAAATACATCCGCTGATACTTTGCAGGGCTATTCGGTATTTAAGAATGTAAGCATATCAAATTTCGATTCACTAAAAATAAAATTATTGTTGTACGATAGCAGCGGTGTTGCGTATGAATTCCCTGCAGGGCGCACCAAACCTTTAGTAGCAGGGGATACCGTTAAAGTTGGGTTTATTGCAAATATAACAGCCTTGCCACAGGGCAGCTATAATCTGTTCCTGATGGTGAATTCAGATAATGACCAGCCTGAACAATACCTGTTCAATAACTCGCTGTATAAGTATATTTATGTGCTCAGGTCAAAAACAGTTCCTGTGCATTTGCTCTCTTTTACCGGCCAACCCGGCCAGGGGGGTATAATGCTTGACTGGAAAGTGACAAATGAATTGAACTTTAGTTATTACGGAGTGGAGTGGAGCACAGACGGCAGGTCATTTGCCCGGTTAGGGGACATTGCTGCAAAAAGCGGAAGCACAACTGATGTTACAGATTATAGCTTTTTGCATACCAATCCGGCAATAGGGAAGAATTATTACAGGTTAAAGCTTGTGGACAAAGATGGGGCATTCAGTTACTCCCAGGTTGTTGAGGTCAATTGGGGCGAAAGCATAGTAAAAGTGTTCCCCAATCCTTTTGGATCAACGCTGAATGTTTCCATAAACACTAACGGCAATAGTAAGAACATGGTAAGGGTGCTTGATTTTGCGGGCAAACAAGTATTACAGCAAACGTTCACAGGTGGAAACATCACGCTTGATGTAAGCAACCTGGCTGCAGGCACCTATTTTGTGCAGGTAAATAATAGCGGCACACTTCAGTCATTCAAAGTACAAAAACAGAATAAATAATGTGGGGAAATGACCTGTATGTGAGGGATGTTAAAAGTTTGTTTTGTTTAAACATACTAAACGGGCATAAAATAGCGTATATCTCCTTACAGCAAAATGTTCTGTCAAAAAACATTGTTGTAACTTGGGCCTTATGAATTTTAAACGCTGGCTGCTTATTTTCATACCCGGTATGCTCTTGTGTACTGTTCATTCTTTTGCGCAGTTCAGAAAGTATTCCAATGAATTTCTTAACATAGGTGTTGGTGCACGTGGGCTTGGTATGGGCAGTACCCAGGTAGCCAGCGCAGATGACGCTACCGCCGGCTACTGGAACCCTGCCGGGTTGGTTAATGTTTCCGAAAACCCAACTGTCTCCTTAATGCATGCTGATTATTTTGCCGGTATTGGCAAATACGATTTTGTGTCTGCCGCGTTACCCATAAATGGCGGCAATAAAACACTTGGCATTACCATGTTGCGTTTCGGGGTGGATGATATTCCAAATACATTGTATCTTATTGCCCCTGACGGCTCTATTGATTATAATAACATACAGTCTTTTTCTTCGGCTGACTATGCTTTTCTTTTATCCTATGCCCAGGTAATAAAAAATGATGGCGAAAAAGAATTTAGCTGGGGCGCCAATACCAAGATCATTTACCGCAAAGTGGGTACTTTTGCAACTGCCTGGGGTTTTGGTTTTGATCTTGGGTTGCTGTATAAAACGCCAACCTGGCGTTTTGGCCTTTCTGCGAGGGATATTACCACAACATTTAATGCATGGTCTTTTTCTTTCACTGACCAGGAAAAACAGGCTTTATATCTAACTGACAATGATATTCCCATAAAGTCAACCGAGTTAACTTCTCCAAGTCTTGTTTTTGGAGGGGGCTATAATTTTGCGTTCAGCGATAAATTCCACTTACTTGCAGAAGCAGATATGGACTTTACATTTGATGGAAAAAGAAACACGGTGATCAGCTCAAATCCTGTAAGTATTGACCCTAAGATAGGGCTTGAGGCAAATATTCATAACACCGTGTTTATTCGTGCCGGTGCATCCAATTTTCAACAGGGGCTGGCGGATGGCGATACGCTTAATCAAAAAAAAGTATGGATTTTTCAGCCCAGCATAGGAGCAGGGTTTAAAATAGGCAATGTTGCCATTGACTATGCTTTTACTAATCTCGCTAATCAGTCAAGCCCATTGTACACCCATGTTTTTTCTGTGCGGATTGACTTAGTGCCAAGAAACAAAGACGCATCTTCAAAAAAAGTATATATACCTACATTGCCTAAAGCAGATAAACCCAAAACCGGTAAAGTATATATACCGCTATGATGAAAAAGTATGTTTTTATATTACTCTTGGGGCTTATCAGCATAGCTGTTAACGCGCAGTTGTATAATAACGAGTGGATTGATTACTCGAAAACATATTACAAATTCAAAGTTGGGGTTACAGGTTTATACCGCATTAATGTAAACACTTTAAATGCGGTGGGTTTAGGTATTATTCCTGCAGAGCAATTCCAGCTATGGAGAAACGGGCAGCAGGTTGCTATCTACACAAGTGCTGCAACAGGGGCATTGCCTGCAAATGGATATATAGAGTTTTGGGGACAAATGAATGATGGTAAACCTGATAAAGTTTTATATAAAAACCCTGCCAATCAACTGTCAGATGCTTTAAGCCTTGAAACGGATACAGCAGCTTTTTTTCTAACGGTAAACCCAAACGGAAATAATGCACGTATAACCGACGCTGCAAATAATGTTGCCGGCAATACACTTGCGCCGGAGCCTTATTTTATGTACGATTACCGGGTAAATTTCCAACAGAATATTAACTACGGCCTTCCTCAGAATTATGGCGAATATGTATGGTCTTCCACTTATGATGTTGGAGAGTTTTGGAGCACAAATGATATACACCCCGGTACGCCTTTACAGGTAACTGCAGGAAATTTGTATTTAGCAACCAGCGGGCCTAATGCATCCATGCAGGTGGGTGTTGCCGGTAATTCTTTTTTGGGGACTGATAATTTGGGGCACGTAAGGTCAGTACAGGCCTTTATAAATAACACAAAGGTTATTGACAGCATTTTACAACCGGTTGATGCTGGTATTTATCATAACAACTCAATTCCTTTATCCATCATCAACAGCAATCCCAACGTAAGTTTTTCAGTTGCTGATTATAACCCTTATGACCCGGACAACAATGACAGGATAGCGGTATGTTTTATTGACCTGGATTATCCAAGGCTTTTTAATTTTGGAGGGGCTGCTAATTTTTCTTTTACACTACCTGCAACGGCTAATGGATATTATCTTGAAATAAGTACTTTTAATGCAGGAGCAGGAATCCCTGAGTTATATGATCTTTCAACTAATCAGCGGTATGCCGCTAATACATCTTCACCCGGCATCTTAAAATTTGCATTGCCACCCGGTAACCTGCGCAACCTGGTGTTGACAAGTGAAGATGCATCGAACATAACCGCTGTAAACGGGTTAATATCCCGCAATTTTTTAAATTTCAGTAATACTTCTTTCCAGGGAGATTACCTTATTATTACTAATAAAGTATTTTTTTCCAACGATAGTACCGCAGGGCAATACCGCAGCTACCGCAGCAGTTTAGCAGGCGGCGCATATCGTGCCAAAGTATATGATATTGATGAACTTGTTGACCAGTTTGCTTTCGGTATAAAAAAAGATCCTTTAAGCGTTAAGAATTTTCTGCGCTATGCAAGGCATACTTTTAGCATACAGCCAAAGTTTTGTTTTTTAATTGGGAAAGCCGTTACCTATAATGAGTACAGGTTAAACCAATCATCGCCGTACGCTGACCAGTTAAACCTTGTTCCAACATTTGGATGGCCTGCTTCAGACAATTTGCTCTCATCAGAAAATTTAATGCCATTACCCGCAACACCAATCGGAAGGCTTTCGGCAGTACGGCCATCAGAAGTTTCCAACTATCTTGAAAAGATACAAACCTATGAACAGCAACAGGCGAATACTATTCAAACCATTGACAATAAAGCCTGGATGAAAACGATGGTGCATATAGTGGGGGCCAACAGCGATCCCTCCCTCGACCAGCAGCTAACAGGGTATGAAAACAATTATCAAAATATCATCAGCGGCCCGCTTTACGGGGCAAACGTTTATAATTTTAATACAACAACTGTAACGTCCGCTTATGCCGCCACCCAATTGCTTGGCCAACTGTTTACCAATGGCATAAGCGTGTTAAATTATTTTGGGCATTCTGCCGCAACAACACTGGATTATAACCTTAGCAGTGCATCGCAATATCCCAATCCCGGCAAATACCCTTTCTTTATAGTAAATGGCTGCAATGCCGGTAATATTTATTCTTTTGATACAACAAGGTTTGCCCAGGTAACATCTCTTTCTGAATTATATGTGCTTCCTAAAGACCTTGGAGCTGTCGGGTTTTTGGCAAGCACCCATTTTGGTGTAACAAATTATCTTGATATATATAATACGGGTTTTTATAACTCCCTTGCTTCAACAGGGTATAACCAGCCCGTTTCAACAAATATTATCGCGGGCATTAACGCTCTTTTAAATAATGGCGGTAACCAGGGAGACCTAACCGCTATTCTTCATGCGGAGGAAAACGTTTTGCATGGCGATCCTGCTTTAAAAATAAATGCTTTTGCAAAACCTGATTTTGCAGTAGAAGACCCGCAGGTGATCATCAATCCAACCTTTATTTCCGTAGCGGATAACAGCTTTAGTGTAAAGGCATATTTTTATAATATCGGTAAAGCGGTAAGCGATTCGGTTTCAATTCTCATCACGCGTACTTATCCTGACAACAGCAAAACTACCCTTGTTTCAAAAAAAATATCAGTATTATATATTGATTCAGTAAGCCTTTCAGTACCTGTTGTACCTACCAGGGATAAGGGGCAGAACTATATTACAGTTGTTATTAATAACGATAGAAAATTTGATGAACTCAGCTTTACCAACGACAGCATTACCAAATCATTTTTTATTTACCAAGATGAGCTGACGCCTGTATATCCATACGATTTTGCCATTGTAAACAAGAGTAATATAAAGCTGGTCGCTTCAACTGCAAGTGCTATTACTCCGCTAAAGCAATATGCGATGGAACTGGATACCACGGAATTGTTTAACTCTCAATCCAAAGTTTCCAAAACTCTTTCTTCGGTGGGTGGCGAGCTTGAATTTGACCCGGGTATTTCTTTTACTGACAGTACGGTTTATTACTGGCGAACTGCCCCTGTGCCTGCAAGCGGCCCGTACCATTGGAACACCAGCAGCTTTGTGTATTTACCGGGAAGCAGTTATGGGTTTAACCAATCGCATTTATACCAGCATCTTAAATCAACAGTTAACAGGATATATATAGACAGTACCAGCAGAAAGTGGTATTATACAAATATCCTTACTCCCATAACTTTTACCAATACCGTATATAATCCTAATAACACTACTCAGAACCAGGATGCAGATTTTCAAATTGAAATAAATAACCATATCATTACACAGGCGGCTTGCCTGGGGCATTCCATTATTTTTAATGTGTTCGACCCCATTTCACTCAAGCCCTTGTATAATCAGCAAACACCGTCAACTACAGGCTCCGGCAGTTATGGCGGTTTCATGGGTAGCTATGCATCGCTTTGCGGCAAAACCGGGGACCAGTATAATTTTGAATTTGCTTATAATACCGTTGCGGGCCGTAACAGTATGGCTGCATTTATGGGCTGGGTGCCTGCCGGGTATATTGTAACGGCAAGGGTTATCATTAATGCGCCTTACGACAGCACCACCTTTGCACCTGTTTGGAAAAACGATCCGTTGGTTAACAATACCAACTTATATTATAGTTTAAAAAATGCCGGTTTTGCAGGGCTTGACCAATACACATTTACAAGGGCATGGGTATTTATGTATAAAAAAAACATTGCAACTTTTAAACCCATGTATGCCTTTACACAAGGCAGCACGGACGTGCTTGATACTACTGTAAACTTAAGCAGTCCTGATTCATTAGGGTACATTACCTCACCCATTTTTGGGCCAGCTAAAGATTGGAAACAAGTGGTATGGAATGGATATTCAATAGATGCAAAAGCAGGTGATATGCCAACGGTTGATGTAATAGGGGTAACAGCTACAGGTGGCCAAAGTGTTTTATACACCCTTAAACAGTCGCAGCAAAATTTTGATATCTCCTCTGTAAGCGCAATAACTTATCCATATATTATGCTGCGGATGCGCAATGCAGACAGCATAAACCTAACGCCATACCAGTTGCGATACTGGAGATTATTATATGACCCCGTGCCCGAGGGTGCACTTGCACCAAACATACTGTATAATTTTAAAGACACCCTTGGTACAGGGCAAACATCAAATGTGGCAATAGCATTTAAGAACATTGGTGATGTGCCATACCCTGATAGCATAAAAGTGAAAATGATATTGTATAACTCGGGTAATGTTGCCAATATATTGCCGGTTGGTAAATTAAAAAAGCTTAACCCCGGCGATACCGCTGTGGTTGCTTACACCATTGATTCAAAAAACTTTAGCGGCCTTAATAATTTTTATCTTGATGTTAACCCTGATAATGACCAGCCTGAGCAATACCTGTTCAACAACTTCTTTTACAGGAATATTTTTGTGCAGGGGGATAACTACAAGCCAACGCTTGATATAACTTTTGACGGGGTGCATATACTTAACGATGATATAGTGTCGGCACATCCGCATGTGTTGATAAAAATGACAGACGATTCCAAATACCTGTTGCTGGACGATACGTCGCTAATAACTGTACAACTGCGGTATCCCGATGGTACTTTAAGGCGCTTTCCGTTTACTACCGATACACTGCGGTTTACACCGGCCACTGTTGGTGCCGCTGAAAACGTAGCCCAGGTTGATTTTTTACCATACTTAACACAGGATGGCTTATATACTTTGTATGTGCATGGAAAAGATAAAAGCGGCAACCCTGCGGGCAATGCGGATTACTCCGTATCGTTCCAGGTGTATAACAAACCCATGATCACCAATATGTTCAATTACCCCAACCCGTTCACAACCTCAACAGCGTTTGTATTTACCGTTACCGGAAGCCAGGTACCGCAAAATATACGTATAGAGATACTTACCATTACCGGTAAAATTGTGCGCGAAATAACAGAAAATGAGTTAGGGCCACTGCATATAGGCCGTAACATAACAGAATTCAAGTGGAACGGTACCGACCAGTATGGCCAAAAGCTTGCCAACGGCGTTTATATTTTCAGGGTAATAACAAACCTGAATGGGCACTCTTTGGATAAATTCACTCCTTTGGATGAAAATGGCAACCCCATAAATACCGACCAGTATTTTAATAAAGGATATGGGAAAATGTATTTGATGAGATGACAGGATAATAAACTTTTTTGAAAAATTTTAAGCATTTCAAAAGTTACCAGCATCTTTGCGGCATGAACAACGTTGGAATAGGAACAAGGGCCTTGAATTTTGTTATTGATACTTTACTTATTTTCCTCATCAGTTATTTCTCGTACAGGACAAGTTCATTTTACGAATTTTACTATCATTCCGTTGATATACCCTTTTATTATTTTTTTTGGGGGACAATGGTTGTTTATTATTTTCTGTTTGAATCAATTTTTACCCGTACGCCGGGCAAATGGCTTTCGGTTAGTAAAGTGGTTAACAAAAACGGTAAGCGCCCTGCCATTTGGCGGATAGCCATTCGCAGCATTATACGTGTATTGCCCATTGATTGTTTTTTTATCCCTTTTCTTGATAAAACACTTCATGATTATGCAAGCGGAACAATTGTGGTGGAGGCGTGAGAAGTTCCAGGGTTCACAAGTTCAAGAAGTTCAAATAGTTCACGAGTTTAAGAAGTTCACGAGTTCCGGTAGTTTACAAATCTGGGAACTTTTGAGCCCACAAACCTCTGGAACTACTCATCGGTGAACTTTGAACATGTGAACTTCTGGAACTGTTCGTTGAACTTGTGAACACGTGAACTTCTGGAACTTGTAAACTGTTTGTATCACGGATTCCACCAGTAAGTAAACTTGAGTACCAGCGCCCTGCTTTTTACAAATATGGGGCCTATATAATAATTGTCGGTATAAACAAGAAAGAGGTCTGATGCGGGTTTATAACGCCATTGAAACCTGGTATTAAGGTTTATATTTTTTGTTTGCTGGTTATATTGCAAATAAGCTGTAAGAAAAAGTGTGTTGGTCATCGTAACATCAATTTTTGGCCCTACCAGCAAAAAGTTTGTATTACCCCAGGGTTGCGGCAATTGTAAATTGTTATAGCTGGCAGTTACATCAATATTCACAATTGGCTGCATACGAAAACCAATATCCCCTGATATATTAAGTAATTTTCCATGATCATAATAACCACCGTAACGGGTTGAAAGGGTATAGGTAAGCTTGTGTTGCGGCGCTGATACAATATCAAAGCCCGCTGTATTCCAGTTATTGCGCGTACCTGTTGCAAGAAAAGCTATGCCAAGATTGGTGGGGTCAAAGGGCGCTAAAAGCTGTACATAATCATTTTGTAATACAGGTGCAAACGTGCTCTTATCCCTGAAGGTGATAAGATAGGAAAAAACAGTTTCATTATCCGTACGGTGAAATTTTGTATCGAAATAATAAGTCGAACTTATTTGCGGGCCATGACTAAGAATAATGCCTGCCTTTGGAAAAAAGAACCTTGCTATTACAGGATTTATTTTTAGGTAATTATTTCTTGGCACATAGCCCACTTCTGCATTAAAATTATTGCCCACATATTCCTGTTCCCACGAAATGGCCCACTTTCTTGTGCTGTATTGCAGGTTTGCCGCACTCACAAAGTCACCGCCCGATTTGCCGGGTGAGAATGATTTAATAAGAATGGTTTTACCCGTCCATGTATTATTTGAAGGGGCAAGGTTATATTCAAAACCAATATCCCTGTTGTACCGTGAATAAACGGGGCTGGTTGAGTCTTTTAGCTGATGATAATTAATGGCTGCTTTATCTATATAAAAAAATTCGATACTGGATTTTTTAAATAACTTCCTCTGCAACGCCAATACTGCAAAATTTTCTACCGGTAACCCCGTGGCAGGCTGATCGGTGGTTTCCATATCCATTACACCAATCCTCCAATTTTTATCAATCTTCCCGCTAAGCCTGGCGCCAAGGCCAATGGGCGCATCTAACCCTATCCTGCGGGAAAAGAAGGGGCGGATATTAGCATACCCGAGGTTAGAAAAAAGGTCTGCATTCTCTAAAAAGAACTGTCTTTTTTCGGGGAAGAATAATTCAAAACGGCTAAGGTTTGTAACCTGTTTATCAACATCCACCTGCGAAAAATCCGGGTGCACAGTAAGGTCAAGGTTCATGGAAGATGTTACGGTTATCTTTGCATCCATCCCCACTGTATTTTTATATCCAACAGGGGTATTGGCAATATAATCTTTTGATACGCCTGTTAAAAGATAGGGGATGATGGATATATTGCTGTGTGCTGCGGGTAATGGCTCATCCCAAACCAATGAACCTGTATAGGATAATGATGCTGTAGGAAACTGCCTTGGAACAGGTGTCCAGCTTGATTTCTCTGTGGTTTTAAGGTCATTCCTGCTGAAATTGATGCCCCATTCTTTTATACCTTTTTTATAGCGGATGGTCTTGAAAGGAATAGCAGCCTCAAATACATATTTCTCTTTATCATTCTTTACAACAGATATCCATTTATTATCCCAGTTAAGGTCAACTTTGCCACCATCGTACATGGTACCGTCCCATTGAGCGCCTGCTGCGTTGGCGCCAAAAGAAAAGCCCGTTGTTTGATCGCCAAAAGTATCCATGAACAATAAAAAATTATCATTCCTGGTAAAGTTAAAGTCGCGCCTGAGCGATTCAACCATATTGGGACCGTCTAATTTTTTATAGCATATAGCAAGCAGGTACAGGTTTTCATTATCATAAGCCATTTTTACCACTGTACGCACATTTGCGCGGCTTGTATCCATAGGCAGTACCATAAAAAAATCAGAAGCAGTTTCGGCATCAACCCAGGCTTTTTCATCAGCAATGCCATCTATCTTAATTAAAGAAGTAGCCCTGTGGATATGGTATTTGTAAGAGGCATTTTTTTTCTGCGCAAACAATGCCTGCACCGCAAAAAGTAACAACAACAAACAAAACAAGCTTCTCAAAACAATCAGTGGTTTTAACGGTGTGTATCTATTGCGTCAAATATACGCATTGTAGTAGCATATTGCAAAAAAATCATTTCAGTCAATAATACTCATAACATTACAAAGTAAATGCTTGTACGTGCATATAGGTAATGCCTGCAGGGCTCATAATAAACTTAGTGCTGGGTAAATACGATGTTAGTTGACAGATGATCTGCTGTTACTACGCCTGTCATCTGTCAACTATCAACTGTCAACTTTTTTTAAGGCCATCTGCTGTTACTATGCCTGTCATCTGTCAACTATCAACTGTCAACTTTTTTTAAGGTCATCTGCTGTTACTACGCCTGTCATCTGTCAACTATCAACTGTCAACTTTTTTTAAGGCCTAGCTAATAATACTGTCGTGCCTGAAAAGGTATGGAATAAGAAATTCAGCTAACCCGCCAATGATCATTTGCGTACCAATAACCAACACCCTGAAATCAGGTGGCGCATCGCCTTCAACAGAACGCCGTAACACAATGCCGAGGTAAATAATTACAACGGTTACAATTAATACCATGATACGATAGACAGATATTCCTTTTTTAAGATAATGAACAAAAAAATAAAATATAAGGCCGCAGGTAATACACATCAATATGGAGCCAAAAACAACAACAGTTACATCTATGCCGTTAAAGTCGTAAAACTGTGCAATGCGGCGATAGGCAAACACGAAAATAAGATTAGCTGCGGCTGCTATTATGCCTGCAAACAATCCGCCCAGAACGCTTCTTGATAGATCGCTTTGAGGATAGTCGTAATTCATATATGCAGATTTTAATTTGAAAAGTCAGTTCAAAACCTTTTTATATAGAATATAGCCACGCGAATGGTTAAATAAACACCAGCTTAAAACCGCAACCGTTGTCAAATCCATAAAGCCTTATATAAAGGTAATACTATTTTAAAAAACCAGCCGTTAAGCATTAATATCAAAAAAAACCGGCATTGTTTGGCTTATATTTGATGTCGCTTAATATTAACCTGGAAAATAAAATACCATGAATACAACTGATTTTACCTTTTTGTTTACGAAAGAATTAAAAAAGCTTTCTGATGAATTAGCCCAGTACGCCACTAACGATGATGTTTGGAAAAAAGCCCCCGGTATCAGTAATTCGGCAGGCCACTTATGCCAGCATCTTATAGGCAATCTTAAAACATTTATCGGCGCGGGGCTTGGAGGGTTTGCCTATACAAGAGAAAGGGATAAAGAATTTAATGCCCGCCAGTTTAATAAAGAACAATTGCTGCAATTGCTTACAGAAACAAGCGATATTGTAAAACAAACATTTGAGAAGATGGATGCTGCCACCCTTGCAGCCCCCTACCCAAAAGATTATTTAACCATAGCCGAAAACCAAACCACGGAGCTTGTACTTACTTACCTGCTTGCACATGCCAGTTACCATATTGGGCAGGTAAATTATCACAGGCGGCTGTTGCAGTAACGCGTTATTAATTAATGTGAATTCGGGATAAGAAACTATAATTCTTTAAGTTCCAGAGGAACTGAATATTGGTAGAAAAAATACAAAAAGGATAAGTGCATGCCGTAGGTATGCAATATTATGTACCTGACGGCACATTTTAAATAATATTTGTCTTGTTGCTACCAATATTATGTCCTTACAGGACAAAGCCCCTTCTTATCCCGAATTCACGTTAATTAACGATTGCTATGGCCATGCCATCGTGTTCTTTTACGCCAACTGTTTGCATAATGGTTGCGGTAACACCCGGTGTGGCAGCCAGCAGCTTGTTAAAACGGTGTACGCCCTTAACCATATCGTCGCCGTTACCGGGGTCAAGCACCTTGCCGTCGCGTATAACATTGTCGGCAATAATTAATGTGCCCGGCCTTGACAATTTAAGCGCCCATTCAAAGTATTCGGCATAAGGCGGTTTATCGGCATCAATAAATATCATATCAAAAGGGTAAAGTCTTTCTGCCAGCAGTTTGGGCAGGTTATCAATCGCTTTGCCAACACGTATCTCCACCTTATCAGTCAGTCCCGCACGGTCAATGTTTTGTTGTGCAACTGCCGCATGGTGCGGGTCAAATTCAAGGGTTATAAGTTTGCCGCCTTCGGGTAGCGCCCTTGCCATCCAAATGGTGCTGTAGCCTGCCAGCGTGCCCATTTCTAAAATATTCTTTGCATTGCACAGCTTAGCTAAAATATGCAAAAATTTACCCTGGTTGGGGGATATGCTGATGGATGGTATATTTTCCGTTACTATAGATAACTGCGTGGCAGCCAATGCCTCATCCCCGGGGTTAAAAAGGTTGCTGATATAGCTGTCAACCTGTTCAAATATTTCTGTATTTATCATGGGATAAAAATAAGTAAACCGGGTAAAATGAGGAAGGAAATATTTTTCGGGTCAATAGTAATAGTCAATGGTCATTAAGTCATTGGTCAATAGTCGGTAAGGACTTTTCTTCCAGGCGGTATGAAGCGGATGGAAGACTATCCGTTACCAAATGCGAACTACTGCGAAACAGTTCGCACCTAATGGCTTATGTTGAATGAATTTTAGGCCTGCCCGGCTGTATCATTAAGGCGGGGATGGGTAGATATACTATTGGACTAGAATGCGTAAAGGTGTGTAATGTTTGCGCCCTTTACGCTGCGATACATCCACCGATAGTTTATATTAGCTATAATCTCCCTAATTGGTTACTAACGGGACTGATTATTTAGAAGTTCCTTGCTTGGCCAACCCAACTAACGAGCCAAAGCCACACAGCGATGCAGCTAAACTAATGCTTGCTGCAAACGGAAAAAAGTATATTAATTCATCTGTTGCCCATGCCAATAAACAAACCGAAATTACCACGATAACTTTTTTTGCCAGTGACGTGTTAGTTGAAAGCCCGCCTGCTGTTACCCACAGCAAAACGGCTATCATTATTAAAGCAATACTGGATGCGTAGCCGAAGCCATCATAGTATTCACCCATATTGCGTGTAGTACCCAAAAGAGGAAATTTTTGCCCTGTCATTTGTTTTATCACTTCATGCTTGGCAGGGTCGGGGTCATCCTTCCATTGGCTAAAGCCGGTAGTGTGCAGTATGGCATGAATTAATATTAATATGGCTGCAATGCGGAGTAATAATTTTGGTTTCATAAGCGGTTAAGTGTTTGATACAAAAGTATAAAGATTTATTAAAGTAATAAGTCATTTGTCAGTAAGTCAATGATAGTGCACACCGTTCCAAATAATATATTCTTCCTAATCCCTAAAATCTACCCTCCAAAGGAGTCCTTGGGACAAATCATGGTTCAGACAATGCGCACCACTACGCACCCTTAATGACCAATGACCTACTGACTTAATGACCAATGACTTTCTTCAGCCTTTTCTACACAAAAATGCCTTTCATCCCCATTGTAGTGCTATTTGCCGCATAATTGCTTAATGTTATTGTTTAATCAATTATTTTCACGGCGGTAAGCATCACGCAACTATCATCTAAAATTCGTATTGTGGATACTATTCTTAATATTAAAAACCTAAGCAAAACCTACCAGAGTGCAGGCAAAACACTTACGGTGCTGCATGATATTAGTTTTTCGGTTGGGCAGGGTTCAACCAACTCAATTGTAGGCCCATCGGGTAGCGGCAAAACCACGCTGCTGGGCTTATGTGCCGGGCTTGACCGCAGCACCACCGGAAGCGTAGAACTGAATAATATAAACCTTGATAAATTAGGTGAAGATAAACTGGCACAGGTACGCAATAAATACGTGGGCTTTATATTCCAGAACTTTCAGTTACTGCCCACACTAACCGCATTGGAAAATGTGATGGTGCCTTTGGAATTGCGGGGGGAGAGAAATGTAAGGCTAAGGGCGATTGATTTGATGGATAAGGTAGGCCTTGCAGACCGATGGCATCACTACCCTGCACAGCTTTCAGGCGGGGAACAACAAAGGGTTGCCGTGGCAAGGGCTTTTAGCAACAGGCCGAATATTTTGTTTGCAGATGAGCCAACGGGCAACCTTGATGATGAAACAAGCAGTAAGGTGGTAAAACTGATATTCGACCTTAATAAGGAGGCCGGCACCACGCTGGTTTTGGTAACACATAACCTTGAACTGGCCGCCAGAACACAACGGATAATCAGGATAAAAGGAGGGACGGTAGTTTCGGATACCCCTATCCCCTAAAGGGGGAGTAAGAATAGAGCAGTTTTAAGTACGCTGCGTCTTTCTTTGTGTCAACGGTCATCTATCAACTGTCAACTTTCTTCCTGTCATCTGTCAACTAACAACTGTCATCTAACAATGGGTAACGATCAAAAATATCACAGCAGCATTCCCTGGCTTTTTAAAATGGCGTGGCGCGATAGCCGCAAAAACCGTTCGCGCCTGTTTCTTTTTGTATCATCCATAGTGGTGGGTATTGCTGCGCTGGTGGCCATCTATTCATTTGGGTACGACCTGAGGAAAAACATTGATGACCAAGCAGCGTCGTTAATAGGGGCAGACCTTTCCATATCAACCAACAAGCCTGTGGATAAAACTATGCAGGCGTTGCTTGATTCGCTGGGTGACAGAAGATCAAAAGAGCAAAGCTTTGCATCAATGGCGTTCTTCCCAAGAACAAAGGGCACAAGGCTGGTGAATATACGCGCTTTGCAGGGCGGCTTTCCATACTATGGCGCTATTGAAACAACACCGGTGCAGGCTGCAACATCGTTCCGTAACCAGCGTGCCGCGCTCGTTGACAACTCGCTGATGCTGCAGTTTAATGTTAATGTGGGCGACTCGGTAAAAGTGGGTGATATTACTTTTTTAATTGCAGGCGTGTTAAACAAAGCGCCCGGGCAATCAAGCATTACATCAACGGTGGCGCCGGTTGTTTACATTCCTTTGCAATATTTGCCGCAAACAGGGTTATCAAAAACAGGCAGCAGGATAGAGTACACCTATTATTATAAATATGACCGTAAGATTGATATAGCAAAGCTGGTTACAGCCATACAACCACGGCTTGAAAAAGACGACCTTAGTTATGACACAGTAGAAAAGCACAAACAAAGCACCAGCAGGTTTTTCGCAGATTTAACCCGGTTTTTATCCCTTGTGGGTTTTATAGCATTGTTATTAGGCTGTGTAGGCGTAGCAAGTGCCATTAATGTTTATGTGCGCGAAAAAATAGGCTCTATCGCCATTATGCGCTGTCTCGGCGTTACCGGGAGAAAAGCATTTTTTATTTACCTTATACAAATAGTGAGCATTGGTTTTATTGGTTCGGTAATAGGCGCTTTCCTGGGCAGCTTTGTACAGCAAATTTTACCTGTTGTGTTTAAAGAGTTCCTTCCTATGGAAATTCACACAAGCCTTTCGTGGCTTGCCATAGGGCAGGGGGTGGTGCTGGGTGTTGTTATATCTTTTTTGTTTGCTTTGCTGCCATTATTATCCATCCGAAAAATATCACCGCTGTTTACGCTGCGGTTATCATACGAGAATGTAAACCTGGCGCGTGACCCGCTGCGCTGGTTAATTTATGCATTGATATTGCTTTTTATAATGTCGTTCACTTACCTGCAGTTGCACAGTAAAATGGGCAGTGTGTTTTTTACCATTGGCGTAATGGTGGCATTTATGATACTTACGCTTGTTGCATGGCTGTTAATGAAGGTAGTGCGGGTGATCATCCGTAATTCATGGAGCTATTTAGTGAGGCAGGGTTTTGCAAACTTATACCGGCCTAATAATCAAACCATCATCCTTGTAGTTTCAATAGGGTTGAGCACGGCTTTTATATGTACACTGTTTTTTGTGCAGGATATTTTAGGCAGGCAGGTATCTATATCAAGCGACGCCAACCAGGGTAACATGATACTCTTTGATATTCAAAACAACCAGCAGGAGGGAATGATAGCGCTAACTAAAAAGCAGGGGTTGCCCATACTGCAGGAAGTGCCCATTGTGATTGTACGGATTGATGAGATAAACGGTAAAACCGCTGCATCGTTGGGCAGTGATACTGCCTTCAGGCGTGAAAGGCGAGGGTTTAATATGGAACTGAGGACAACCTACCGCGACTCGCTAACATCATCAGAAAAGATAGTGGCGGGAACGTGGACGGGTAAAGCCATACCGGGGCAGGATGTGCCTGTATCGCTGGAGGAGGATTATGCAAGGCATATAGGCGTAAAGATTGGCGACCATATTGAATTTAATGTACAGGGCACGGAGATAGCCGCGGTTGTATCAAGTTTACGAAAAGTAGAATGGAACAGGATACAAACAAATTTCAGGTTGCTTTTCCCCTCCGGGGTTTTAGAAGATGCACCACAGTTTCATGTTATACTCACCCATGTGCCTTCGGCTAAAGTATCGGTACAGTACCAGCGTGCGGTTGTGCAGGCTTATCCCAATGTTTCAATAATAGATATCGCCCTTGTTGTATCTATACTGCAGGACTTGTTGAGTAAAATTGCGTATGTCATACATTTTATGTCGGCATTCAGCATTCTCACCGGGCTTATAGTGCTTATAGCATCTGTGCGTATAAGCAAATACCAGCGCATACAGGAAAGTGTGCTGCTGCGTACCATAGGCGCCACACGCAGGCAGGTACTAACTATCATCGCACTGGAATATTTTTTCCTCGGTGCATTGTCTGCCTTAACAGGCATATTGATAGGCATTGCAGGCAGTTGGTTGCTTGCAAAATACAGTTTCCAGCTTCCTTTCAGCATAAACTTATTGCCTGCGGTTTTGGTGTTTTTTATCATATCCATATTAACCATTGCCATAGGGTTATTTAACAGCAATGGCATACTGAACAGGCCGCCGTTAGAGGTGCTGAGAAGAGATGTGTGAGGAGAGAGGAACATCTGCGGAACTTGTTATATCAGTTATCCCCGTCCTGAAGGACGGGGCAATTCATCATCTTCGCACTAAGAACAAAACATGTTATTGTGCCCGCGCCTGAAGGACAGGGCAATTTATTATTTTAACTCCCAAATATTATCTTTCTTATTACTATCCGGTACATGAACAGAACCAAGCGTGAGCTTTACTATCTTCTTTCCCGTTGGTAATGGAATGGTAACGGTTGTATCGCCTTTTTCCCAAACGGCAATGCTGCGGTGAATGGTTTGCGTGGTGCTGTCTGCAAAGGTTACCACAAGATCAACCGGAACAGGTTTGCTGCCCACAGAAGTTATTACCGCAGAGGGCTTTCCTGTAACAGTTACTTTAGTAATGGCAAGGTCGGGCACACCATTATCCATAAACCACTTCTTCCAAAACCAATTAAGGTTTTTACCCGAGCCTGTATTCATACAATTAAAAAAATCATACGGTATAGGATGCTTACCATGCCACTGTTGTATGTAATAATGCAGCCCCTTGTTAAACAGATCATCGCCCAGCATGTCTTTTACAAACAAATAACCCATGGCTGGTTTAGGATAACTGTTGGTGAAATAAGACCGGTTGGTTTCGGTTGACAGCGTAATAATGGGCAGATCGGTTTCTTTGCCGGCAGATTGCTCAACAGGCACAACACCATATAAATCAACAATGGTACTGTCAATCATAGGGGATATGACCCACTCGCCAATAGTTGCCCATCCCTCATCCATCCATGCATACTTGGTTTCATTGGTGCCCATATAAAAAGGAAACATCGTGTGAAAAATTTCATGGTCAGTAAGTTCAACTGATTCTTCATGATCAGTAACAGGGTTATCATTAACCATCATCGGGTATTCCATTTGGTCAAGCCCGTCGAACACCGTTTCGTGCGGGTAAGGATAAGGCCATGCGGGAAATTGATAACTCATCGCCTCCACTGTTTTACGGGCATCATTTATCACGGTATAATAGTCTTTGTGTTTAGGGTTATAGGCTGCATCCACCCTTGTTCGTCTTCCGGTTGACGGGTCAACAATAAGGCTGGTAGAATGCCAGAGGTAATGATTGCTGCAGGCAAAAACAAAATCTGTTACCCCATCCGCTTCATACACCCATGTATTAGTGCTGTCAGTGTGATTGGTGTAATTATTATTTGCCAGGTCTGTGCTGTCTATCACATAAACTACTGCGTCATTTTTTGCGGCATCAATCATCCGCTGGTAATTTTTATCAGCCATCACAGCAGAACCGTTTAGCAGGTTACCGGTAGCCCAAACCATTTGATCGTTAGGAACGGTGATGGCAGCTTTAAAATGGCAAAAATCATTATAAAATTCAAGGTTGCCTGTATAGGGATAAGTGTTCCATCCGTCTATATCGTCATACACAGCGATGCGCGGAAAAAAGTAGGCGACAAAATCTGCCCCGGGGTCAATTTCGCCGGTGCGTATATGCGACTTTTTGTTAAGCGTATAGTGCCATTGAATGTAAAATGTTACATGTTGGCCCGGGATCAATGCTTTGGGAAGATTGATGTTCATATTCGTGCCATTCACCCTGCGTTGCCTACCTGTAAGCGATGCCCCGTTCATTTGTAATGAGTCAATGCTAACACCTTCTGTAACATCAGCTTCGTTAATGGGCATCAACCGTATATTCCCTTTTTTATACAGGTTAGGATAGAGTTTAAACACGATCTGTTTTAAACTGTCAGGGCTGTTATTGGTATAGTCAATAGTTTCTTCACCTTGCAGCAAACGCGTTATGGGGTCAAAATTTATTTTAATGCCATAATCAGCATAGTTCTGCCAGTAATTTTTGCCGGGATCGCCATTGGCAGACCTTGTTTGTTTTGTATAAGCTGCGGCAATATTTACCGGCAGCGTGATGGTTTGCTGCGCCTGAACTGCCGAAGCGGTTAATAAACACAATACAGGTAATAAATTTCTTAAGGCCATGCAGGTGTAAGATTTAGAAAAGGCAAGATAGTAATTTAGAGATGATCTTATTCAGCTTGCAATATATAAAAAGGACAAACGGCTATGCCAATGTTGATGTTTTCACCAATGTTGACTACTTAGTGTGTAAACTTGCTGGTGAAAACACCAGCAAAGGCCAACGCAATATTCAACGGCATCCTTAGAAAACCCAAGGTTAAAACCGCAATTTTACCGCTTTTCATTATATAAACCTTTTATTTAATGCTTTACATTTACCTTGCGTTTTCTTTATTAATAATTATAGAAAACATGAGAAAAGTAAAATTACAGTACATGCTGTATGCGTGCGGATTGCTGTTGCTAACGAGCGGAACATACGCTCAATCAACCACAGATTCTATCAAGTATGATCACCAGGATGTTTTTGGTCCTATTACCTGGCCTGTCACCAGCGGCGGCACACGGTCAGCAAGCGGGCAACCCGGCGAGCATTACTGGCAAAACCGCGCCGATTATCAAATACATGCCACGCTTACAGAAGCACAAGATGACACCACTATTACAGGCGATGTAACTATTGCATACACCAACAACAGCCCTGATAACCTTGATTACCTGTGGCTGCAGCTTGATCAAAACTTGTTCAGGCCTGATTCAAGGGGTGCTGCAACAACGCCAATTAGCGGAGACCGTTTTGATGTAAAGGGATTTAGCCGGGGAGGGTATCATATTAAATCCGTTTCTGTAACGTATAAAACCCAAACTTATGTCGTTGATCCTGTAATAACAGATGCACGTATGCAACTTCGCTTGCGCACGCCCATGGCTGGCAAAGGCGAGAAAATACTGGTAAAAGTTAATTACAGTTTTTCCATTCCCATGTATGGTGCTGACCGTATGGGGCGTAAGAAATTTAAAGATGGTTATGTTTATGAAATAGCCCAGTGGTACCCGCGCATGTGTGTGTATGATGATGTGGAGGGATGGAACACTCTGCCTTATATGGGATTGGGTGAATTTTATTGTGATTATGGTGATTTTGATTATTACATTACCGCTCCCGCAAGTATGCTGGTAGTAGGTTCGGGCGACCTTCAAAATGGCGTGCAGGTACTTACGGCAACGCAACAAAGCAGGCTGGCACAGGCACGTACCAGCGATACTACTGTAATGATCATTAAACCGGATGAAATTAATCTTGCCGCTACACACCCGTTTAAAGGCACATTGACCTGGCATTTTAAAATGCTCAACAGCAGGGATGTATCGTGGGCGGCATCGCAGGCATTTATTTGGGATGCAGCAAAGGTAAATTTACCATCGGGCAGAAAAGCGATAGCAATGTCAACCTACCCTGTTGAAAGCGCAGGAAGAGACTCATGGGGACGTTCCACTGAATATTTAAAGAACAGTATTGAAATTTATTCCAAAGCATATCTTGAATACCCGTGGAATTCTGCTGTAAGTGTATCAGGCGTTGCGCTGGGTATGGAATATCCTGGTATTATTTTTTGTTTGAATGGGTTAAAAAAAGGTAGCCTTTGGGGAGATATTACGCACGAAATAGGCCATAACTGGTTTCCGATGATCGTTGGCACGAATGAAAGAAAATATATGTGGATGGATGAAGGGTTTAATACTTTTATTAACGAATATGCATCACAGCAATTCAATCATGGGGAGTACACCGATACATTGCGCGCACTAAGAATATTAAGCGGTTTCAGGAATAGCCATGACCCGCTAATGACCGCCCCTGAAGCAATAGGGCTAACTGATTACGGCCAGTATTACAGTAAAACTGCTTTAGGGCTTGATATGCTGCGGAACGATGTACTTGGCCCTGACCGTTTTGATTTTGCTTTTAAGGAATATGTTAAGCATTGGGCATTTAAACATCCGTTGCCATACGATTTTTTCCGTGCTATGAATGATGCAGCGGGGGAAGATCTTAACTGGTTCTTTAAGCCATGGTTCTTTACCACCTGGAAAATTGATGTAGCTGTACAATCGGTAAAGTATGTTAAGAATGACACCACTAACGGAGCATTGATAACAATAATAAATAAAGAAAAAATGGCCATGCCCGTGGACGTAAAAATTACGCAGGCGAATGGCAAAACCGAAACGCTTCATTTGCCGGTAAATATTTGGCAACGTGGCGGGGTATGGACATTTAAATATCCATCCACTTCGGCCATAACAGAGATCGTTCTGGACCCTAATAAGCAGTTACCGGATGTTGACCTGAAAAATAACGTGTACAAGCTGGAGAAGTAACACTGGTATGTTTGTTTTTATTTGAAAGTGCATACGTCGTTTAAAACCGGGCGTTAAAGCTTATTTTTTTATTGTACATCGCAAATATTTGCTGATATTTATTATTCGCCGGAAAATTGATCTAACATAATAATTTTATAAGTATATGACAGATACTAATACGATTGTTAGCAAACGCCAGGCACTAAGGGTTCAATCAGTCGATATATTACGGGGCGCCGTAATGGTGTTAATGGCCATTGACCATGTTCGCGTGTATTCAGGGTTGCCCGCAGGGGGCGCCACACCCGGTATATTCTTCACCCGCTGGGTTACCAATTTTTGCGCACCTGCTTTTGTATTCTTTGCTGGTACCAGCGCATTCCTTTATGGCATCAAGTTAAACAATAACGGAAAGCTTGCCCGCTTTCTCGTATTACGCGGGTTAATGCTGGTGGCGCTCGAACTAACCGTTATCCGCTTTTTCTGGATGTTTAATTTTAATTACACAAACCTTACACTTGCAGGCGTTATATGGATGCTTGGCTGGTGCATGGTGTTGCTGGCGGCATTCGTAAGGCTTCGCCCTGCGGTGGTTGGCACAATAGGGCTGGCGATCATCTTATTTCGGCCGGCTTTTCGATATGTACCACTGGCTTTGCCTGAAGGATGGCGTAACGCATTCGGTTCGTTTTGGGAGTTCTTCTATCCGTCTGGATTTAACGGCCCTAACCATATAGCCATATTATTTGTGTTAATTCCCTGGGTTGGTGTAATGATGGCGGGCTATGGCTTTGGCACCGTGCTGATGCGCGAACCATCAGCAGTAAAGAGATTTTGCCTTAGAGTGGGCATTTCTGCTATCATCATTTTCTTAATAGCAGGCACGCTGGTAATTTTATTCGGGCCTGCTTATCAAGGTAATTTGCCTGTAGTTTTCCGTTTGCTCGCCCAACAAAAATATCCGCCTTCACAACTCTTTTTGTTAATGACACTTGGGCCGCTAATTGCTTTGGTTCCTTTTGCACAGCGGGCAAAGGGAAAGGTTGCAGACATATTCAAAACCTTTGGCCGCGTACCCTTGTTTTACTACATGCTGCATATCCTGCTCATCCACATATCAGCGCTTATAGTAAACTTTATCCGGGAAGGGGCAGTTCACCAGGAAAGATATACTACCGCACCATTCACTGAAATAGATGAAGGACAACGGTGGACGCTGCCATTGCTCTACCTTGTATTTGTAATTGATGTAACGTTATTGTATTTTGTTTGCCGCTGGTATGCCAAATATAAGTCTGCTCACCCTGAAAAAAAGTGGCTGAAATATATCTAATCTTTTTACGTTCCTGCGGCATTATTCTTTGGAATCACATATTATTTCTCAAAACA
>JABDFW010000050.1 GCA_013286305.1 Bacteroidota bacterium | reverse complement strand
TGATAACCCAATTGGTAAAGTGATCGTTGCAGATAATAAAGAAAGCTTTGCCGTAAGCGGCGTTATAAAGGATGTGCCTAAAAATACCGACATACAGGTTGATATGCTGTTCCCCATGGATTTTTTCAAGAAAACTAATTATGGCGATAAAACGGGCAAGGAGAGCATGGAGCATGATTTTGTGCAATTTAATTTTATCACGTTCTTATTGCTTCAGCCCGGTACGGATACAAAAGCGCTGGCAACTAAAATACGCAATATACACCTCGCTAACAAACCGGATGACACCGACATTCTTTACCTGCCGCAATCGCTGCTGAATATGCATTTATATAAAGCAGACGGAACAGATGGGGGAATAGAAACGGTGAGGATATTTACCATTATTGCTCTGCTTATATTGGTTATTGCCTGTATAAATTATGTTAACCTTTCCACCGCGCGCTCCATGCTGCGGGCAAAGGAAGTAAGCATGCGTAAAATTGTTGGAGCCGCCAAACTGCAGTTGTTCCTCCAGTTTATTATTGAAACATTTTTACTGTTTGTGTATGCCGCTATTTTGGCTATCGGCCTGATGTATTTGCTGCTGCCTGTATTTAATAAAATTTCGGGCAAAGAACTGGAGATAAACTTAGGAGACTATCATTTATGGATGGTTATCACCCTTACCATTACCGGCACGCTTATCGCCTCAAGCATATATCCTGCATTATTGCTTTCTTCTTTGCAGCCACTAAAGGCGCTTAAAGGAAAAATATCTTCCAGCCCCGGCGATGCAATGTTCCGCAAGGTATTGGTGGTTACGCAATTTGTATTTTCGGTAGTGCTTATCAGCGGCACTATTGTAATAACCAGCCAGCTAAGCTATATACGCGCTAAAGAGTTGGGTTATGATAAATCCTATGTATTTAATGTTGGCATGGGTGAAATGGGCAAGCACTACGACGCGGTAAAAGCTGAACTGCTGAAGCAACCCGGCGTGCTTGATGTTACACGGGCATCAAACAACATTGTAAATATGGGTGGAGAAACCGGCAGCAACGACTGGAGTGGCAAACTACCCGGGCAAACGCTGATGCTGCACCCGATGAGTATTGATAAAGATCTTATTTCTTTCTTTAAACTGCAAATGGTGAAGGGTGATAATTTTACGGGCGCTGTTGCTGATTCAACACATTTTATTATTAATGAAGCAACTGCAAAAGAAATAGGATTTAAAGACCCTATTGGCAAAGCATTCAAGTTGTGGGGTACGCAGGGCACCATTATAGGCGTAGTAAAAGATTTTCATTTCGCATCAATGAAAGAAAAAATAGCGCCTGCCATTTTCTATTATGCTCCAAACCAGCAATACCAGCTATTTGTAAAAACAACCGGTAAGGATGCGTCAAAGGCAATAGCCGCCGTTGAAACAGAATGGAAGAGATACAATGCCGGGTTTATTTTTAATTATACTTTTTTGGACGATACCTTTAACCACCTGTATAGCGCTGAGCAGCGTACGGGCACACTGTTTAATGTATTTGCTGCTATTGCCATCTTTATTTCATGCCTGGGTTTACTTGGCCTTGCGGCCTATACCGCGCAGGTACGTACCCGCGAAATAGGCGTACGCAAAGTGCTTGGCGCAAGCGTACCGGAAGTTATAAGGCTGCTTGCCACCGATTTTGTAAAACTTGTTTTGATAGCTATTGTAATTGCCACGCCGGTAGCATGGTATGCCATGAATAAATGGCTGGAAAGTTTTGCTTATAAAATAAATTTAGGCTGGGCAGTGTTCCTGCTGTCAGGGGTTATTGCTATACTCATTGCTTTTGTCACTATTAGCTTTCAATCCATTAAAGCTGCGCTGGCAAACCCTGTAAAGAGTTTAAGGACGGAATGAACCCTCACCCCTTACCCCTCTCCCTTAAGGGCGAGGGAGTGCGAAGAGCAGTTTTTGTTATGGGAAGATAGGTGAGAAGCTGGGTTTTATATTCAGTGTTCTTCGTCAACCTTCAACATTCAGAATTTTTTGTCTCTTGTTTAATATTATGGTTTGAAAGCCGGGATGTCCTTTTCTTACTATGAACCATGGACTATGGTCTAACTCTCTTCAGCTGCAAAGAACAATGCCTTCAATTCATTGGCATCATCAGGTTTCATTTTACCGGCAAGTATCAAACGCAGTTGCCTTCTTCTCAAAGCGCCGTCATATACACGTATTTCCTCCGGTGTTTCAGGAATCAAGTGGGGTACGGGACGTGGTTTGCCATTGGGGTCTAAGGCAACAAAAGTAAAATAGGCTTCATTGCTTTCATAGCGGTATTGGTGCAGCAGGTCTTCCCCCCACACTTTTACAAATATTTCCATAGAAGTATTAAATGCCCTTGAAACTTTAGCTTCAATATGTACAATGTTGCCAAGCTTAATAGGGTTTTTAAAGCTCAGGTTATCAACGCTGGCCGTCATGCTTGGCGCATTGCAGTGTTTGCCCGCCGCCATGCCGGCAGCAATATCCATCCAGTACATCAATCGTCCGCCCATCAGGTTGCCAAAGGTATTGGTATCATTGGGCAATACCAGTTCATTCATTATCGTGTGGCTTTCGCGGGCTCTTTTTTCTTCCATAGAGATAGTTTGGGTGCAAAGGTAATGGTATTGGGGATTGGCTCTGCCCGACTTATGTTGTTCAGGCGGGGATTGCAGTTTGCATATTGAAGGAGAAGAAAGAGGGTATGGTGTATTTGACTTATGCTTTACTAAGAAACCATTAAGGAAAACCGGAATTAGAAGCCTTTTAATAATGCCCTTTTAAAGAGTAAACTTTTAAGGTATTGTTTTCAATTTGATAAATATACCTGTGCTCATCCGTTATTCTTCGGGACCATTTCCCCGTAAGTTGGTACTTAAGGGCTTCTGGCTTGCCGATACCATGGTAAGGGTCTTGAAGAATAGCTTCAGTAAGGAGAGCAATCCTTTTTAAAATAACTTTATTACCCGTTGTAACCCAAAAAGTTAAGTGTTCATTGGCTTTTGGAAGAAATACTATTTCCATAAGCCGTTCAATTCTTCTATCGTTATTTCTTTGCCTTTTCCAGCTTTAAAGTCTTCATCGCCCTGTAATACCATATCCACAAATTCCTTGTTGTAGGGTTTATCGGCAGCAGTTACTTCAAATTTTATTTTCAGGGCCTTCATAAAAGCTTTTAAAGCGGTCACCTGTTCCGTATTTTCAGGGTGTGCTATAAATATATTTTGCGTTGGCATTATATTTCTTATTTAGTTATTTGTAAAATTTGTTAATCTATCCATTCACCACTCTGCAAAGATACTAATTTATAAAATAATTCCCACCCTCATGCTCCCCATAGTTCAGAACGTTGAAAGGTGTGACACAACAACCAATGCCATGAAAATATATTGCCGGTAACCAAAATATCACGTACCGTATTTATACTGGCATTTAATGCGGCAATTTGCTTAATTTTACTCAACAGGTTTCGTAAATTTATTGGATAATAAAGCGGGGTTGTTTGAAAAAGTAGGATATTTACTATACATGATTGGCAGATTACGAAGAGCAGTTAAGAAGTTGCGGGGATTTTACCTCTTTTTCAATAAACACTTATACAACGATAAACATAATGCCATGAATACTGTTTTAAGCGCAAATGCAACACCATTGGCTTCCCTTGATGAATGGGAAGAAGACTTGCTAAACCGTTACCCCGACCCTGAAAGCATTGTGCAGGGCAAAAAAACAGAGGAATTCAGAAATTATGAAGCGCCTGTGAGGGATACTGTGAAGGAATTTTACCGGCTTAACCATACCTACCAGACTTACGATTTTGTAACAAAAAAACGGGAAGAGTTTTTGAAGTTTGATAAAAAAGAAATGCCGGTTTGGGATGCGTTTGATTTTTTAAACGAACTGGTGGACGATTCAGACCCCGATACCGATCTTGACCAGTTGCAGCACCTGTTACAAACATCGGAGGCTATACGCGCAGATGGGCATCCCGAATGGATGGTGCTTGCAGGATTATTTCACGATATGGGAAAAGTTTTGTGCCTGTTTGGCGAGCCGCAATGGGCCGTAGTAGGGGATACATTCCCGGTTGGCTGTGCATACTCAGACAAAATTGTTTACCCTGAATATTTTGTAAATAACCCTGACTATAATAACGAAGTATATAGCACCAAATATGGCGTGTACGAACCCAATTGCGGGCTGGATAATGTTCATTTATCATGGGGGCACGACGAGTATGTCTATCAGATGATGAAAGACCATTTACCCGAACCTGCATTGTATATGCTGCGCTACCATTCCTTTTACCCGCAGCACCGGGAGCATGCTTACGATCATTTAATGAGCGCCCATGACCATGAGATGTTTAAATGGGTTAACCTTTTCAATCCATACGACCTGTATTCAAAAAGTGCGACGCCGCCAAACTGGAAAGAACTGAGGCCTTATTATGAAGGCCTGGTTGCTAAATATTTACCTTCAACACTAAAGTTTTAGCAACTGTTTTTAGTGTACGCGTGAATAATAATTATATTACACATCCCAAAGGCTTATAACTTTTGGGATGTGTTATTTAAGACTATATGATGGAGAAATGTGTGATCTGATTTCTTATTTCGGGGTTTGGTACTTTTCTTCTTTGGACTTTAGATTTTGTAATTTGGTGCTTCTTTTTTTGGACTTTGGAATTTTTCCTATTTTGGAATTTTTAACCAACGATTGCTTATGCACGGAAACCTGATCTTCTCCGACTACCTTGTTATTGTTATTTATTTTATCGTAGTTATAGGTTATGGCATATGGATATACCGCCGCAAAAAGAAAACCACCACAGACACCAAAGATTTTTTTATCGCCGCTGGCTCGCTAACATGGTGGGCAATAGGCGCATCGCTTATAGCCTCTAATATTTCTGCAGAGCAATTTATTGGTATGAGCGGCGATGGCTTTTTTGCAGGCATCGCAGTGGCTGCATACGAATGGATTGCGGCAATAGCACTGATCATCGTCGCCATCTGGTTTATACCTGTGTATATTAAAAACAAGATATACACCATGCCGCAATTTTTAAGAACCCGGTATAATGAAACTGTGGCGCTTATTATGGCGGTGTTTTGGTTGTTCCTGTACGTGTTTGTAAACCTTACCTCAATCCTTTATTTGGGTGCGCTGGCCATAAACGGTTTACTGGGCGGCCAGTACCTGCATGCGGTAATGGTTGGGTTGGCAGTATTTGCCATCATCATTACGCTGGGTGGGATGAAGGTTATCGGCTATACCGATGTGATACAGGTGGCAGTGCTTATTATCGGCGGGCTCGCCACTACCTATATGGCATTGAGCATTGTAAGCGAAATAACAGGGCAGGGAAGGCATGTGCTTGCGGGATTTAACGAGTTGCTGAAAGAGGCGCCCGACCACTTTCATCTTATTTTTAATAAACCTGAACCGGGCGCATCGCAGGATTATGTAAACAAATATCTTATACTGCCGGGCATTGGCATGTATGCCGCCGGGCAGTGGATAAGCAATTTAAATTACTGGGGCTGTAACCAATATATAACGCAGCGTGCCCTGGGTGCAAACCTGCAAACTGCACGCACCGGTATTTTATTCGCGGGGTTTTTAAAAATACTGATGCCGGTTATTGTAATGCTGCCGGGTATTGCTGCATTTGTTTTATACAGGCACGGGCATTTGCAATTAGCGGGCGGCACCAAGGATGGCGCTTATTCCGCAGTGCTTGCTTTTTTGCCTAATGGGTTCAAAGGCTTATCTATTGCTGCATTGACGGCTGCTATCGTAGCATCACTGGCGGGTAAGGCAAATAGTATATCCACCATATTTACACTGGACATTTATAAAAAATACATGAATGTGGAAGCAAGTGAAAAGAAACTTGTGTGGACTGGAAGGCTTTCGATTATTATCGCGATGGTGGTAAGCGTTGCTTTTACCTGGAACGACCTGTTGGGGATAGGCGGGCAAGGAGGTTACACCTTTGTACAAAAGTATTCAAGCTTTATAAGCCCAGGTGTATTCGCTATGTTTTTATTGGGTATGTTTTGGAAACGTGCAAGCGGGGCGGCGGCGGTTGCGGGTATTATCACCGGGTTTGCTGCGTCTATATTTTTTAACCAGTTCGCGGTTACGGTGTTTGGCCCTGAAACAATATTGTACTCCGCATTTAAGAATGCAAAAGGTGTGTATGAAATTCCCTTTTTTATATGTTTGGGGTGGTCATTTTTTACTACGGTTCTTGTAATGGTTGCAGTAAGCCTTGCAGGCCCCAAAATAAGTGCAAAGGCTTTTGTACTGGATAAAGCCATGTTCAAATTAAAACCCTCTTCTATAATTCTAATTGTCTTAACAGTGCTTATTTTATCTGCCATTTATGTTAAATTCTGGTAAGCGGTTTTGTATTGATAAGCCGGCTATTAAGCGCATTCAATCAAACAGTATTTAACAGTTACACTTATCAGGCTCGTTAATTGATACCATACGTTTAGCTAAACGTATAGTAAATGAAAGTATGGGTATTTATATTATTTGTAATTGGGTTGTTATCCTGTAATGAGGATACGCAACAAGCCAATGAGGATACGCAAAAAAACAATAATAGCACTGACAGCATAGGGCCAGGGCCTAATAATGTGTACGATGTAAAAGACACTTCGTTAAAAGACACTTTGTTAAAAGACCTTTCACCAACACAAAACATATATACCGGTTCAACAACACCGGTTGAATTAATGCAGTTTGCAGAAACGCAGATTGGCGTGCCTTATGTATATTCATCCTGCGACCCAAAGGTTGGTTTTGATTGCTCTGGTTTTATTACCTATGTGTTCAATCATTTTCATATACAGGTGCCGCGCTCATCTTATGAGTTCACACACATGGGCAGAACTGTGCCTCTTAGCCAGGCGAAAGGAGGGGATATTATTTTATTTACAGGTACGGACAGCCTTGCAACAGATGTAGGCCATATAGGCCTCGTAGTTTCCAATGACAATGGGGTAATGAATTTTATTCATGCTACTTCTGGTAAGGCCATGGCGGTTACGGTTACTACATTCGACAGCCATTATAAAAAACGGTTTGTGCGAATAGCAAGAATATTTTGGCAGAATGGGTAAAGAAGTCGGAAAGTCGGGAAGACCGGAAGACGGGAAGTCCTGCCAACTATTTTTTACCCTTTGTCGGCACAAACAAGATAGCATTGGCGGTAACATATCCATTCGCATCTTTATTTGTTACAGTTACAAAACTTTTGTTGCCTTCTGGCAACGCATAGGTGCCAAGCGAAACCCACTCACCCGAAGTTTGCCCTTCTACTTTAACATGTGTGTCAACTGCGATTTCCTTTGAGCTGTTACCAATAAAAAAAACATAGCGTGTCTTGGCTGTTGCTGAATCAACTGTTGGTATATAAGAATAGACGGCGTAAGATCCTGGTACTTTTATTTGCGGCCTGAATTGTACGCTTGCCTCTGCTGTTGAAGGCGTGGCGAGTAACCATGACGGGCCATAACCGCCGCTGCTCATTTTTTGCCAGTTGCCCATAACGGATACGCTGGCGCTGTCGTCAACATCAGCGAGTACTTCAGGTGTACTGTTATCCATTAATGGGTTTGCCTTTAGCATTGCCTCCAACTTCGGAACATCTACCTGTTGAACTTTTTGATTGGCATCAATAGCCAAACATGCAGCCTCTGCGCTGGATTGCGCCAGCACCATAAATACAGGCTCCATCCTAATAGAACCATAAGCAATATGGCTGGCAGACAAACAAACCGGTACCAGCAGGTTGCCACATTCTGATTCTTTAGGTATGATGGCCCTGTATGAAACAGGGTAGGGGCCAAAGCCGCCTTTCTGCACATCACCTTCATTTTTTACCATGCCGTTTACAACTAATCTTTCGCAATTATGTGAGTCCATCGTGTAGGCCGCCATACCAATACCATCCTTAACAACTTCATGGCTTTCGCAATTGGCTTGGGTCATTACATAAGAGCCAATCATACGCCGACATTCGCGCAAATACAGTTGCGGCGACCAATAACCATTATCTGCATATTCATCCTTAGGATAGCCCCATTGCAACATTTCATTCCGTATCTCTGCAGGCACACGCGCATCATGCCCAAGGAACCAAAGCAGCCCTTTTGTGTAAGCCTCGTGTTGTTTAATAATAACAGCCCTTTCTGCATAGCCAGCATCGGGATAATTGTAGTTCATCCCTATCATGTCCGTTGAAAAACCACCGTTATTATTAATGTCTGTTTTATGGTTCGGCATCATGCCAAAAAAGATGTAGTCGCTCAACTTTCTTTTGTTTGTTTGTGCCTGCATCAACCGAACGAGCAGCTCAAACATTGACGAATCGTAATCTTGCGGTTTGGTAACAGCTATGCTGTTGTTTGCATCATTTGTAAGGCATATCCTGTAGTTGAAAGACTGTACTTTTTTATCTCCTGTGCCATTTGGGTCAAGCGTATTATTGCTTATCCCCCAAAGTAACCCACTTGATGCATTACCAGGAAGCTTATAAGGATCAACCCCATCAGGGAACTGGTGCTTATCCAATAACTCAACCCCATTCCATGTTTCATGATACTGGCTGTTGGCTTCGCGGCCAATAGTGTACGATACACCCGCCCTCGCCATGAGGTCGCCCTCATAACTGCAATCAATGAACATTTTTGCTGTTATGGTTTTGTTTGTGCTTGATGAAGGAGAAGTGGAATTCTCCAGCGTTATTTGTTTGATAAACTCATTTCGTTTTAAAGCATTGATGATGCGGTATTGATAAAGAACCGGAACATTAGCCTCTCTTACATAATCATTAAAAATTTGTGTTGCTGCGTGCGGTTCAAATATCCATTGTTCAAACGTTCCGTAATGCCTGCCCATACGCCTGTAAAAATTTCTTGCAAGCCCGGTGATGGCATATTTATTGCCAATATCCGTATAGCCAAGCCCGCCGGAAGTTAAACCGCCAAGATATTTTCCCGGTTCAATAAGTATAACTGTTTTATGCATTTTTGCTGCGGTGTATGCTGCAATAACGCCGGCCGAAGTGCCGCCGTAAATACATACATCATATTGTTGTGCACCCGCATGGATATAAAGGAGGATAGTAGACAGAACGATGGCAAACTTTTTCATTGCCATAAATTTAATGGTTTATTGCATAAACGCGAATGATATTGCATCTCTGCACAATTAATGGCAAATGCCTATCTCCAGCCTCCACCAAGACTGCGGTATAGTGTAACTACCGCTGTTAGTTGTTGCAATTTATCGCTTATGCTGCTAAGCTGAGCTGCAAGAAGGGCTTGTTCAGATGTTAATACATCTGTATAGTTGGTCGCGGATGAATATTTCAGCAACTCCTTAGTATAGTCAACCGATTTTTGCAGGTAAGCAATTTGTTCCGTGCGAAGCGACTCTTTGTCAATTGCAGATTTATAACTATACAATGCATTGGAAACTTCCTGGCCTGCCGTTAATAATGTTTGTTTAAAGGTTACAAGAAATTCTTCATTATTTGCTTTTGCAACAGCAAGCCGCTGTTTATTGATGCCCTGATTAAAAATAGGCTGCAACAAGTTGCCCGTAAGGTTTGCAAAAGCAGTGGCCGGATTAAATAACTGCCCCAGGGCTATACTTGAAAAACCACCTGAAGCGGTAATACTAAGTGCGGGATAGAAATAAGTTCGTGCAACATTTATAAGCTCAAATGAATTTCTTAACTGGAACTCTGCTTCCTGCACGTCAGGGCGGTTAGCGAGCAAAAGTGCAGGCACACCCGTTTTAAGATCAGTAGTTATTTTTTGTTCATCTAATGCGCTTCTATAAATGGTATCAGGGTTTCTGCCCAACAATATGCTTATCGTATTTTCTGTTTCACGAATGTTTTGCAGCAAGTCAGGTATAGTAATTTCCACTGAATACCGGTTAGCGGCGCTTTGTACTACCGCCGCACCTGTTACTACATCGCTTTCCTTAAGCACTTTCATGGTCTCCACTTCTGCCTTGCGGTTCTCCACTGTTTTTTCGGTTACCTGCAACTGCGCATCATAGGCCATGAGTAAATAGTAATTGGATGCAATGTCAGATACCAATTGTGTTTGCACAGCCCGTTTGTATGCTTCGCTTTGCAGCAGTGATGCCAGGTATGCGCGTTTGGTACTGCTTAATTGCCCCCACAGGTCAGCTTCCCAGGTAGAGCTGACCGATAATTGGTATGCCTCGGGAAACCCAAATGCTGTTGACGGCACCCTTTGAAATTGCGCAACGCCACTGGCGCTAACGCTGGGTAACAATGCCTGGCGGCTTTGTTTAAAATTGGCGGCTGCGGACTTAATACGCGCAACGGCTATTTTCAAATCAAGGTTATTGTTGATGCCTTCCTGTATAAGTGATTGAAGCATGGTATCACTAAACATATCCTTCCATGAAATAACTGCAATGCCTGTGCTGTCTTCTGTTTGCACATCCCGGTAAAGCCTGTTGTCAGCAGCATTGGATGGCTGCTGGTATGGCTGGGTTACCCTGCATGCAGCAAGTATTGTGATGATCAATAATAAAGGCAAAACTTTTGCCATGCTGTTATTCTTTACATTCATTGTTATTACGCTTGCATACCTGCTATAAGTATGCTATTATTACGGTATTACCCTTCAACTGGTGGTTCGCTTTTATCTTCAATCAATTCACCTTCTGCATCGTATTTATTCCCGCGCACTTTTTCCTGCAGCGTTTGAAAAATGATGAACAGCCCCGGTATTACAAATACGCCCAGCACAGTACCTATCAGCATTCCACCGATAGCGCCCGTGCCTATTGACCTGTTGCCATAAGCGCCTGCGCCTGTTGCAAACATTAAGGGCATCAACCCAAACACAAAAGCAAAAGACGTCATCAATATCGGGCGCAGCCTTGCTTTGGCGCCTTCTATCGCGGCTTGCACCAGGTCCATACCATTGCGCCTTCTGTCCAAAGAAAATTCCACCATTAATATCGCGTTCTTTGCCAACAGGCCTATCAGCATTATCAGCGATATCTGCATATAAATATTATTGCCTATGCCAAATATTTTTGCGAAAATATATACACCTGATAACCCCACCGGCATAGACAACAGCACAGCGAATGGCAGCAAATAACTTTCATACTGCGCACTTAATAAAAGATACACAAATACAAGGCTTAACAGGAAGATATACACAGATTGCGTACCGCTTGTTTGCTCCTCCCTGCTGATGCCTGAATACTCGTAACCATACCCGGGGGGTAAGGTTTGCGCAGCTACATCTTTTATTGCCACCAATGCTTCGCCAGAGCTGAAACCCGGATTGGGCGAGCCATTCACCGATATGGAAGTAAACAAATTAAACCTCGAAATACTTTCAGGGCCATATACGCGCCTTACATTGATAAACTCAGAGATAGGCGCCATTTGGTTATTGCCGGAGCGAACATATATTTTATTCAACCCTTCAAGATTTGCGCGGTAGTTGGTATCAGCCTGTATCATCACGCGGTACTGCTTGCCAAACTTGTTGAAGTTAGATGCATAAAAGCCGCCGTAATAAAATTGCATGGTGCTTAAAATATCATTCACACTCATCCCCGTTTCTTTCACTTTGGCAACATTCACACTAAGCTCGTATTGCGGAAAGCCTGGATTGAAAGATGTTGTTGCATATTGTATCTCCGGCCTTTTATTCAATACACCTAAGAATTTTTGCGCCACGTTGTAAAAGTCTGCAATACTGTGGCCGCCTTTGTCCTGCAACTGGAATGAGAAACCGCCTGTACCGCCAAACCCGGTGATAGTAGGCAATGAAATGGAAAAGATAGCAGCCTCGCGTATGCCTGATACTTTTTGATTGAGTTTTTTTATTACATCTAAGTTACTTACGCCCTTACGCTGGTCCCAATCTTTCAACTCCAGTATCACCATACCATAAGAGCTGCCGCTGCCTGCTAAAAAGCTCAGCCCAACAATGCGAAATACATTCTCCACTTCGGGAATGGTGCGCGCACTGTCGCTTACACGCTGCACGATCACAGCTGTGCGTTCCATAGATGATGCGGGCGGCAGCGTAATAGGCACAAATATGGTACCCATATCTTCATCGGGCACAAAGCTTGATGGCGTTGTTTTCATTAGATAAACTAGCCCTGCGCCAAATACTGCTGCTGATGCGATGATAAGCCATTTTCGTACCGACAAAAATTGTATGCTGCGCGAATATTTAGCAGTTAAAGAATCGTAAGCTGTATTAAAGCCTGCGCCAAACCTTTGCAGAAAGTTGGTATGCACAAAACCGGGTTGCTTATGTTTGGGCGGCCGCAAAAATAATGCAGCAAGTGCAGGGCAAAGCGTTAACGCGTTAATAGCCGATATGCCAATAGCCACTGCCAGCGTAACACCAAACTGTTTATAAAAAACACCGGTTGAACCGCCAATAAAAGTAACGGGTATAAACACCGCCGCCATTATTAAGGTGATGGATAAAATGGCGCCTGTAATTTCATGCATCGCATCTATGGCTGCCTTTCTTGGTGACTTATAGCCATGCTCTAATTTGGCATGCACCGCCTCCACCACCACAATGGCATCATCCACTACAATACCTATGGCAAGCACAAGCGCAAATAAGGTTAGCAGGTTAATACTGTAGCCGAAAATATATAAAAAGAAAAAGGTACCTGTGATGGAAACAGGCACGGATATGCCATGAATAATTGTTGAACGAATATCCTGCAGAAAAATAAATATCACCAAAAACACAAGCCCGAAACATTCCAATAATGTGCGCAATACTTTATCAATAGACGCACTGAGATATTTATTGATGTCAACTACAGTGCTGTAATGGATGCCATCGGGAAATGATTTACTTGCATCTTCAATCACCTGTTTTGAAATATTTATTACATCCCTTGCATTGGAGCCCGCTGTTTGGCTAATAGCCATACCTACCGCGGGATGCCCGTTTAAAGCGCCGGCATTTGCATAAGACAATGCGCCAATCTCTACCCTTGCAATATCCCTTAAATGCAATAACTGCCCGTTTGTTTTTGCTTTAATGATAATATTCTCAAACTCCGACACCGTTTGCAGCTTGCCTGTATAAGTGATAACATATTGAAAACTTTGATTGCCATTCTCACCAAACTTACCGGGCGCGGCATCAATATTTTGCTCGGTGAGCGCCGTTGAAACATCAGTTGGGGTAAGCCCATATACAGACATCACATCGGGCTTTAGCCATATTCGCATGGAGTAATCGCGGCTGCCAAACGAGCTGGCACTTCCTACACCGGGTATCCTTTTTAGCTGCGGCAGTACATTTATATTGGCATAGTTCTGTAAGAAGGTTTGGTCATAGGCAGGCTTATCACTGTACAATACAAATATCAGTACCATGCTGCTCTGCTGTTTTCTAACAGTAACGCCAACCTTTACAACATCCTGCGGCAACTGGCTTGTGGCGCTTGATACAAGGTTCTGCACATTAACCGCATCTTTATCCGGGTCGGTGCCTACCTGGAAATATACTTGTATGGATGCGCTTCCGTCATTGGCGGCGGAAGAGGTCATATAGGTCATTCCTTCCACACCATTTATCGCTTCTTCAAGCGGCACAATTACATTTTTCAAAACAACATCTGCATTGGCGCCCGTATAACTTGCAGATACCTGCACGGTAGGTGGCGCAATATTCGGGTATTGCTCAATAGGCAGTTTAACCAGCCCCAGTATGCCCAGCAACACGATGATGATAGATATTACCGTGCTGAGTACCGGGCGTTCTATAAATCGTTTTATCATATGTATTATGGGCTATTGAACTTTTCTATAGATACTGTCTGTGTTTACCTGCTTTGGTATTATTTGCACATTGTCCCTCAAACTTATCAATCCTTCAAGCACTATCCTGTCGCCCGCTTTCAGCCCGCTGTTAACAATAAAAAATTTTCCGTCATCGGTTGGCGTGGTTGTTATGGCAACACTAACAACTTTGTTACTGTCCCCTAACAAATAGACAAGCCTCTTATCCTGTAATTCATAGGTGGCGCTTTGCGGTATCACCAGTGCCGAATCAATCAGCGTAGGTATTCTTACAGTCGCGCTTGCACCGCTTCTTATAATGCCAAGAGGATTAGAATAGATGGCTTTAAAGCTCGCCGTACCGGTTTCTGTTGTTATCAATCCACTGGCGGTTTCCACTTTGCCTTTTTCAGGATATTCTGTTCCATCAGCAAGCAAAAGTGTTGCAGGTGCAATTTTATTTATTTTTTCTTCCAGTGTTGCACCGGGTGTTGATGCGAATAGTTGCAGCAATTGTTTTTCATTCAGCGTATAATAGGCATATATGTTACCAATATTCGACAGCGTTGTAAGCGGGTCTGTATTGGCACTGTTTACCAGTGCGCCAACTTTATATGGGATGGAGCCAATGACCCCGTCAGCAGGGCTTCTGAGTGTGGTGTAGCCAATATTGGTTTGGGCATTGGCAAGTGCTGCTTTTGCCTGTGCAAGCGCCGCTTCTTTTGCCTCTAAAGTGTATTGGGCAGATTCTAATTCATACTTGCTTACAATATCCTTCTCTACCAGCGGCTTTACTTTTTGTACCTGCATTTTAGCAGCGTCAACATCCGCTTCCGCGCTTTTAATACTTGCTGTTGCAGTAAGTACATCCTGCTCATATTGCGGGTTGCTGATATGAAAAAGCAGTTGCCCCTTTTTTACCGTTGCCCCTTCTTTTACATAAATAATATCCACATACCCGTCAATCTTCGGCCTTATTTCAATTATTTGCTGGCCTTGTATAGTGGCAGGAAAATCGAAATTGATCTTAGCCTTGCGCGGGCTAAGGGTAAGCACGGCATAATCTTTAACAGGCTGCGGGCCAAACCCCTGTCCCTGCTGTGGATCTTTATTATCACCGCAGGAAAATAGCATCATTAATAAAAAAGCTGCAGTGGTATAAAGCCCAAATGTTGGTTTTACTATTCTCATTTGGGCGGCAAAATACTTTTTTATCATATAGCAGCCATTGAATTTTTTTTAGCGGTACTAAAACTAATTAATGGGTATAGTTTATAACCCGTAATGCGACGAATGAGGAAAAGTATGCGACGAAAAAGGGAGGGCACCTCCATTTTATGATAAGTGAAGCTACTGTATTTATTTTTCACAACATAGGCAGATAGAAAACATAGGTTCACATAGATATACAAAAAACTATGTGTTTCTTATGTGTTCTATGAATCTCTGTGGTGAAGGCCTTAAGTTGTTTTTTTAGGGGGCAGGCTAAAAGCAATAGCATCATGTTCAAAATGGCCCTTGTGCGAACCATCGCAAAAAGGTTTATTGTTTGACTGGCCGCACCTGCAAAAAGAAACAATATCCCTTCCTGCCAGGCCATACACATCGCCATTTTTATCAACTACTTCAAAATCACCTTCCACTTTTAAAGAACCATTGCTGTTTACTGTTATTTTAGTTGCCGCCATTGTAAATATTTATTTTGCGGCGAAAGTAGCGAAATAAATACAGGCTGCTTGTCAATTTATTTTATAGCGGATACAGGATTTATTTTGACTCTTATATTATATTTACCGGGAAAAGTATTCAAATCATTTTACAAAACTCTAAAATCCCGATATGCCAAATGAAACTAATATTAATATTGCCGCTTACCTTAAGGCCTTAAATATTTTATACTTTGCCTTAATTGCCGGCTTGTGTATTTTTGTCTTGATCGCTATTGTGCTTGTATCAAACAGCTGGATGGATAATTCAATGTATGATATAAAAAACATACTTGAATCAATGGCACTTGTTATTGCTATAGTATGCTTGTTTGCCGGTATTACGTTATTTAACAAGAGGATAGCTGCTATAGACCCCAATGCGGAACTTTCAGATAAATTAAACACCTACCGTGCTGCTGTTATACTGCGTGCGGCTTTACTGGATGGCGCTGGAATATTTTCTGTTATGACATATCTTCTAACAGGTGATATGCGGGTTTTAGCAATTACAGCTGTTGTACTCTTGTTTTTTGTAACACTAAGGCCGACAAAGGCAGCATTGGTAAAGGCGCTTTCGTTATCAAGCCAGGAAACGATGATGATGGAAGATGAAAAAGTATAGTAGATTTAAAAAACAGGTTTACTTATCATTTAACCCTCTCAAATAAAAAAACACCTTTTTTGTTTCCAATAACAATATCAGGCAGGCCATCATTGTTCATATCTTTTACCACAACTTGCAACCCCACACCTGAATTATTATCTATTTGATGCGGTACCCATGTTGGCATTTTACCTGGTACAAACTGAAACCAGTACAAAACCGATGGCTCATAAGCGCCGGGGTCTTTGCCGTTATGCGCAAAATAACGTTTGCCTGTAATAAGGTCGGGATAGCCATCGCCGTTTATATCAGCAAGGGCAAGCCCGTGGCTTTCGGAGAATAGCTTACTTATTTCATGTTGTTTAAACATAATGTTTCCATTTGCATCTTTTATTTGTTCATGCCACCATATTCCGTAATTGTGTGCAGAGGCGCTTATAACATCCATATCGCCGTCGCCGTCAACATCCATCGCGTACATCTGCGAACAATCATCACCCAGGTCAGCAGGATGAAAAACCCAATTGGTTTGCGTAACATTTTTTGGCGCTTCCCACCAGCCTTTTGTTATTATCACATCTTTTCTGCCATCGCCGTTTATATCGCCTAGTCCAAGCCCATGCGTATAGATGCCTGTTGCAAGATCGCCTTTGCTTATTACAAAACGTTTCCAAACTGTATCGCCTTTTACAGATGGTGACTTAAACCATACCACTTCTTTTGCTACGGGGTCATTACATAATATATCAGGCCTGCCATCTCCGTCCACGTCAACAAACGCAGGCGATTCGTTGCCAATATTGCTGCAAATGGTATGCATTTTCCAGTGGCCGGGTTTGTTCTTCGGGTTTTCGTACCATACCAATTCTTTGCCCGGAAAACCTACGCGTATAAAGTCAATCCATCCATCCTGGTTTACATCCATGCTGAAATTTAAAAATGAATTACTAAAGGTTGTATCAGGGTCAAATGTTTTGGGATTATCAATTTCGTGCCTTACCCAGTTAGGCGCTTCAAACCAAAATGCACCGGCCATAATATCCATCTTCCCGTCTTTGTTTACATCGCCAACAGCAACACCTTCGGAAACAAAATCATTCGTAATAATTATTTTCTTGAACTGCACATTATCTTTTTTTCCTGTTTGCTGTGCATGAATAGCACAAGCGTATAGGCATAAGGACGCATAAAACATAAGCCTTATGCTAAAACGTAAGAATAATTTTGTGTGGAATGTTACCATAGCGATGTCGGGCATGTTTAAAACCGCTATAAAGTAAAGCTATTTGTGTGGAGATTTGTTAGGAGGATAAGAAATTGAATTGCGTTGAGGTAAAAACTTTCTGCCTTTGATAGTGAAAACACCAACATTGGCGAAATGCATAAAAATGGCACTCCACGCCCGGTTTAACCACATTCAAGGCTCCCGTAAGCCGGGTACTGTTACAAAAATCTCTTTGATGTCAGCGTAGAAAAACTTTATACCTCCAGTTCTTTGCAGAGTTCTATAAATTCGTTTTCTAACCGCGGAAGTATTGATAATTGAAAATGCTCCAGCCCGTTATCAATTTCCTCCAGCGAGTTAAAATGAACTTTAACCAAAAACGTTTTCTTTACTTCTTCCGCAGTTTTGCAGTGATGGAACTTTCTTTTCTCATCCCTGGCTTTCTTCTGCACTTTCATAAATGTTTCCCTGTCTTTACCTGTATATGTTTCCGTTGGCAGTGCCAGAATGGTATCAAAGGCCCTTTTATCAATAAAGTCCAGCAAATGTTTGCGGTAATTTCTTTTGGTTATCATATGCATAGCTTTATAATGAAGAATAATTTCAGTTTGCTATGGCAAAATATTGTGAATTACAGCCTCGTACTGTCAATGTAATAGCCGCATATTTATCAATTCACAGGTATCGCCAGGTTAACAGCAGTTTATGCTTTGTAAATCAGGTTTAACTTTTAAGCCGTTCCAAATGACGCTAATTTTATGCCATTTCTATAGATAAAATTACGCACTAAATTTATTCTTAAAACTACAAATCTTTTAAAATAATATCCAATAAAAATAGGCAACAGCAGCAGAAGAAAACGCCTAAAGTGCTTATGATATTGAAAATCAAAGACAAACAAATTTTGGCGTATGAGCTGAACTTTTTTTGATTTTTAGAAGCTGGGTGTGGATTGTAGAAAAAAATAAACATCCGCAGAAATCGTACTTATTTTGGTGGTGAGTTCTTCCAAAAAAAAGGATGCCCTGGCGTAAACGCTCAAACCAGAATCCTGCTTGTCTCAAAGTTTGACGATCCGTCTCTCAAAATTTTTCCTTCTTTTCTACAAAAAGAATAGTGTCCCACTTTTTAACAAATGTCATTTTTATTTAGTAAATTGTAAACACATGTTGGTATAAATATATGAGGGTATTTTGTAACTGTGGATTGTTTAACGAACTTCAGGAAAAAACAAAAAAATATCATTATTTGTCCGAATGTGTACGGTTTGGAGAAGATCAAGCCCTACCCCTTGCGCGGTGAAAAATACCTCTTCATGCGTAACATTTTGTAACGTGGAGTGCCACCAGGCTTGTTGTTGCCATAAGTGGAAGAAAATCCCAAAGCCTAAAAACCAAATTCCAAAATTTCTCGATAAGCTCAAGCGTTCTTCAGTGTCCCGAAATTTTCGGGATTTGGGATTTGTAAAATGGCGCGTTGCCTTTCCTTTTTGGGATTTTGGATTTTTCATGTTGGTATTTTTCCTCATTGGGTTTTGGAATTTTTTCTCATTTGGTGCTCTGGCTTTTTTTTGGGATTTGGCACTTTTCATTCTTTGGTGCTTTTGTTTTTGGCAGCAACTCATTCTTTCAATATTTTCACCGTACAAACACTCTTATGAGGAAAATAATACTTGGAGCTTTTTTATTAGTACAAACCTGCTGCTATGCACAAACATTACAATCTCCCGAACAATTTTTAGGATATAAAATAGGTACCCGTTATACCCCGCATTACAAAATACTCAACTACTTTAATGCGGTTGCAAATGCGGTTCCGGGTATGATTAAGATGGAGAAATATGGCGAAAGCTATGAAGGCCGCGACCTTGTAGTAGCGTATATAGCTTCCCCTGAAAACCTGCAAAAACTTGATGCCATTCGTATCAACAATCTACGCCTTGCAGGCATGGCAAAAGATAAGATGGCGCCAGCCACAGACGGCGCCCCGGTAATAGTATGGTTAAGTTACAATGTGCATGGCAATGAGCCTGCAAGCTCCGAGGCATCAATGCTTACGCTGTTTGCATTGGTTGACCCTGCAAATATGCAAACAAAGGAATATTTGAAGAACACGGTGGTGATTATTGACCCATGTATAAACCCTGACGGAAGGGAGCGTTATGTAAACTGGTATAACTCCGTTGTTGGTGCAACCTTTAACCCTGATGAACAGGCAAGGGAACATAGCGAACCCTGGCCGCAGGGCAGGACCAACCATTACAATTTTGACCTTAACAGGGACTGGGCATGGCAAACCCAAAAAGAATCGCAGCAGCGCCTTAAATTATATAACCAATGGATGCCGCAGGTGCACGTTGATTATCATGAGCAGGGCTATAATTCCCCCTATTATTTTGCGCCTGCCGCAGAGCCTTACCATGAGGTTATAACCCAGTGGCAACGCGATTTTCAGGTGCAGATAGGTAAAAACAATGCCCGCTATTTTGACAGCAGCGGATGGCTCTATTTTACCAAGCAGGAATTTGATCTTTTTTATCCTTCCTACGGCGATACATACCCTGTTTATAATGGTGCAATAGGTATGACGTTTGAACAGGGCGGCATAAGCGCGGGCCTTGGCGTTAAAACATCAGACGGTGATACATTAACGCTTGTTGACCGTGTGCTGCATCATTATACTACGGGAATGTCAACCATTGAAACATCATCAAAAAATGCGGCGAAGCTTATAACGGAATTTAAAAAATTCTTTGATGATAACCGCAGCGGCGCCGGGTTTGAGTATAAAACTTATGTGCTAACTGCAAAAGATAAAGGGCGGCTGCAGGCAGTTGCCACCCTGTTACAATCGAACGGCATTGAATATGGCAGTGTACAAACAAAAACATTTAAAGGGATTAATTATGCATCGGGTAAAGAAGAAAATTATGCAGATGAAAGTTTTCAGTTAGCGGTATCTGCAGCACAACCAAAAGGCAAGCTGGTTAAAGTACTATTTGAACCAAAAAGCTATATGAGCGATTCTGCTACTTACGATATTGCCGCATGGTCTGTACCATATGCTTATGGTGTTAAGGCCTATGCTGTAAAAGAAAAATTAGATATCGCGCCTTATGCGCAAGCAGCAACTGTTGACGCTGTGCAGTCAACGTATGGGTTGCTTATACCTTATACAAGCCTGGACGATGCAAAACTTTTGAGTTACCTGCTGCAAAAAAATGTGCGCGTACGTTATTGCCTTAAACCATTTACTTATAATAGCAAAAATTACGACAGGGGAACGCTCATCATTCTTAAAGGAAATAATGTTGCGAACTGGAATGAACTTGTAAACGATGCCTGCAAGCAATTTAACGTTCAGGCAGATGGGGTTTCCAGCGGCTTTATGGAAAAGGGCGCCGATTTTGGCTCATCCGATGTAAGGTTTGTACATGCACCAAAAGTTGCCCTGTTTACAGGCAGGCAGGTGTCTTCTTCTGCGGCCGGTGAAGTGTGGAGCTTTTTTGATCAAACATTACATTACCCCCTTACATTGCTTAATGCAGAGAATATAGATTACCTGAAATTGGATGATTATGATGTGATAGTAATGCCGGATGGTCGTTACCAGGCGCTTGAAAATAAAGCAGGGATGGATAAACTGCAGGATTTTGTAAAGAACGGCGGAAAATTAATTGCCCTGGAAAATGGTGTAAGCGAATTGACTTCAGGCGACTGGGGATTAAAATTAAAAGATGGCAATAAAGACGACAGCAGCAAGGAAAAAAGCGACAGCGACTACTCAGCATTAAAAAAATATGCCGACAGGGATAAGAACGATATAACACAAAGCATACCCGGCGCAATTTATAAGGTTGAACTTGATAATACCCACCCGCTCGCTTTCGGCTACCCTGACACTTACTACACATTAAAGCAGGATGGCAAAATATATGAGTTTTTAAAAGATGGCTGGAATGTGGGAGTGTTAAAACAGTCGGAATTCACTTCCGGGTTCGTGGGCAGTAAGCTTAAACCGTCCTTAAAGAACGGTGTTATCATTGGAGCGGAAAATTATGAGAGAGGAAATATAATATTTTTTGCGGATGACGTTTTATTCAGACTATTCTGGCAAAATGGTAAGCTTTTATTTTCGAATGCAGTTTTTTTAGTTGGGGAATAGTTCTATTTGACAAATGATAAAATAGAAAATATATACCTTTTAAAAATGTTTTGAAAACTTACTAATTCAACCTTTTTTGGGTTAAAAAAACTTATTAAAAAATTCATATTTTGTTAAAAAAACCTTAATGCAGATTAAGGGATAGTTAGAATTTCAAGAGGCATATTTGCGTCAAAATTCTAACTGTTATGAAAAAATTCTATCTAATGTTAGGTATTTTACTGTGCTTCGGTATATTTTATACTGTTAATGCGCAGGAAACTACTTCTGAAATTGTGGGCAGCGTTGTTACACAAAACGGCCCAATCGACGGCGCCACAGTAACAGTGCTGCATGTTCCTACAGGCACCAAATATGTAACTGCCACCCGTAAAAATGGCAGGTTTAACATTCCGGGGTTAAGAGTAGGCGGCCCTTATACAATTACCGCGTCGTATGTGGGATTTGGGGATGAGAAGCTCGAAAGCATTTTCCTTACATTAGGCCAGGCTTACGAAGGCAACTTTACCTTAAAACCCTCTGCAGGCGAGCTGGCTGGGGTGGTGGTAAGCGCTAACCGCCAGAATAAAATTTTCAACAATAACCATACAGGTAGCCAGGAGATCATTACTAGGGACCAGTTAGAGAAACTGCCTACGATTAACCGTTCCATACAAGACTTTACAAAGCTTGAGCCCACTGCTACCAATAACGGCGGCTATCAAAGTTTTGGCGGGCGCAGCGGCGAATACAACAATATTACGGTAGATGGGGCAAACTTTAATAATGGCTTTGGCCTTAGCCCTACACTTGGTGGCCAAACCGGCGCACAGCCCATTAGCTTAGAAGCAATTGACCAGGTACAGGTTAACGTTTCCCCTTACGACGTAAGACAGGGTGGTTTCAGCGGCGCGGGTGTTAACTCAGTTATTAAAAGCGGTACCAATACATTCAGGGGCTCTGTATATACTTACTTAAAAGGGCCGGGTACGCAAGGCTATAATGTGGAGGATATAACAGTGCCAAAATCGCCTTTTAGTTTTTATATAAGGGGTGCTTCGCTGGGTGGCCCTATCATCAAAAATAAATTATTCTTTTTTGCCAGCTATGAGGAAGTAAAACAAACAGCGCCGGCTTATACTGTGGTTGCCAATACCCCAAGTAACGCTGCTTCACCAGGCTCAGTTTCGCAGGTTGCCCAATCAACATTAGACAGCTTAAGCAAATTTTTGCAATCAACATATGGGTATAACCCCGGCGCCTACCAGGGTTATTCTTTTGCTACATCCAGTAAAAAACTTGCTGCAAAAATTGACTGGAATATTGACAGTAAAAGCACCCTGACCATCAACTACTTTTATTTACGCTCATTTTCAGAACAACCGCAAAGCACCAGCAGAAGTGGTTTTGGTTTTGTAAGAGGGCCTGCTTCTCAAAATTTTACCTATGGCCTTCCTTTCAGTGGCAGCAAGTACCAGATCAATAACAATTTTGACATCTTTATTGCTGAACTGAATACCAGGTTTAGTAAAAGCTTTTCAAATAAATTCCAGGCAGGTTATACAAGGGAAAGAGATCCCCGCGCTCCCGGTGTACCCGGAACAACCCTGCCATTAATAGACATATTAAATGGCTCAGGCAATAACTATGGTACGCAAATATTAACGTCATTCGGGTATGAAACTTATACCTATAACAACCTTATAAATACAGATGTTTACCAGCTTTCAGATATTGCTTCTTTATATAAAGGTTCGCATGAAATAACTTTTGGTACACAAAACTATTACAGAAAATATACTGATGCATTTGCGCCAAATTATCTTGGCGGTTACCAGTTCCCTTCCCTGCAGGCTTTTTACAGCGCGGCATCAGGCGGCCCTGCCGTTGACAAGTATTTCCAGGAGTGGTCTAATATTCCAGGAGGCCCGTTCCCATTCTATTCAGCAGGCTCAACTGAAATAGGCTTGTTTGTACAGGACAAATGGAAGGCAAGCAAAAACTTTACCCTTACTTATGGTTTACGTTTCGACATGACCATATATAAACAGATATATTTGGATAACCCGGTTTTTGATACTTTGCATTTTAAAGACGGGGCAAGCTACAACATAGGTAAAGCACCGGGCAATGCAGTAATACTCTCCCCAAGAATTGGGTTTAACTGGGATGTGTTAGGGGACAGGACATTACAGGTAAGAGGTGGTTTTGGTATCTTCTCCGGCCCTCCGCCTTTTGTATGGTTAGCTAACCAGCCTGGTAATAATGGTGTGCTGATAGCAAGTGGTAACTTTACCAATGTACCCATTACTACCAACGCCCTTAAGAACCCACCGGAGGGTGTTGTTACTACACCGCCTTCAACCATATCGCCTGCGAGCAGTTATGGTGCCGCTGTTACAGCCAATAATTTTAAATATCCCACTGTTTTAAAAGTAAGCGGCGCTATTGATAAGAAATTCGATAATGATTGGGTATTAACATTGGAGGTATCAGGTTCCAGGGACATCAATGCTGTTTACCTTTCAAATATTAACCTGAATGAAACCAATGCTTTCGCTTTAAACGGCGCTGATGCAAGGTTGCGTTATCTTACTGTGCCAAATAGTAACAAATATTATTACGAGGGCACATCTACCCAGCCTAACCTCAGTTCTGCTATTTTATTAAGCAACACCAACAAAGGCTATGCTTATACTTACACTGCAAGAGTTCAAAAAACATTCCGTAATTTCTTTGCAAGTGTTGCTTATACATACAGTGTAGCTAAAAATGTTGCAACAGGCGGTAGTACAGCATCAACTTTGTGGAGCGGGCGTCCTGTGGGGCCTTACGACCCCAATGCGCCTAACCTGTCATACGCAGATTATTACCAGCCACACCGCGTAATAGCTTTTGCATCGTACAGGTTTGAATATGCCAAACATTTTGCTACTTCATTCGGCGCTATTTTTGAAGCGGCCCCATCGGGTGTTGGTTCTTATACTTATGGTGGTGATTTGAATGGCGATGGAGTTTCGGGTAATGATTTGATATACATCCCAAGAAATGCCGGAGAAATCAACCTCGTTAAAGTTGGTTCAGGCGGATCGGGTTTAAATCCGTCCACTGACCCAAGGACCCCTGCGCAAATATGGACACAGCTCAATAACTTTATTAACCAGGATCATTATCTTTCTTTCCACCGTGGCCAATATGTAAAAGCAAATGGCGTAGTTTTTCCATTCTATAAGAGGCTTGATCTGAATATTGGAGAGGATATTTATTTCTATACCAAATGCAGGGGGCAAGAAGATAAACATACTTTGCGTTTAACGCTTGACCTGATTAATGCGGGCAACTTCTTTAACCGCAACTGGGGCCTTATTAAACAGCAAACTACCTCTTCTCCATTAACATTCGAAGGTATGGCTGCAGATGGTAAAACGCCGTCATTTTCTTTCCCTTATATAGATGCCGCAAACCAGGTACCT
>JABDFW010000049.1 GCA_013286305.1 Bacteroidota bacterium | reverse complement strand
ATAAATATTGGAAACACCTTGAGCACTTTTCAATTAAAACTTCCACAGGCAAGGGCAGCTTTGTTAAAGAAGACAGTGCTTTATGGCGCATATCAATACCGGAACACGATGCTGTTATAAGTTACAGGCTGCATCTGCCTAACCAAACAAGCCCTCAACGTGCTTGTCACCGTCCTTTTCTTACTGCCACAGGCGGATTGGTGGGCGACCTGCATTCATTTATGTATATGGTGGGGCAAACAGATATTCCATGCTATGTTACTTTTCAAATGCCGGGCGATTGGAAAATTGCCACAGGGCTAAAGGCAACAAGCGACCCAAAAGTATATTCTGCTTCATCAGCAAAGGTTTTGATGGATTGCCCGGTATTGATTGGCAAATTGCATACATGGGGTTTTACAGTTAGCGGCATTCCTCATAGAGTTGCGTATTGGGCTGCACAAAATGCATTAGCCTTCGATACTTCGTTATTGGTTGATAATATAAAGAAGATTAGGTTCAGTGCATAAGAAGAAATAATGCAAAGAGGAGTAAATAACAAGGCCGTGAAGAAATAAGTTGGCCAAATACATGCTTATACATTTATTTTTGCCGGCAATATGGCAACATCTTCAAAGCATATCATCACCTTAATAAAAAAAGACTTTCTCCTGGAGATACGCCAGCAATACACCTTGTATGGCATATTGCTTTATGTGGCAAGTACCATATTTATTGTTTACCTCTCATTAAAAGAACCCGAAGACCAGGTATGGAACAGTCTTTTTTGGATAGTGCAGCTATTTGTGTGCGTAAACGCTGTTGCTAAAAGCTTTCTGCAAGACAGTAAAGGGCGCATGCTGTATTTTTATTCAATAGCCGGCGCGGGCGACTTTATTTTATCCAAGCTTATCTTCAATATGGTGCTCATGATAGCCATGAGCCTGCTTAGCCTGCTGGTATTTCTTTTATTACTTGGTAACCCCCTGGTACACCTGCTTGCATTTATTGGTATTAGCATGTTGGGGGGCATCGGGTTAAGCTTTGTTTTTACATTCCTGGCTGCTATTGCAGCTAAAGCACAGCAGCCTGCGGCTTTAATGACAATCATGGGTTTTCCTGTTATTGTTCCGCAATTGTTATTATTGAATAAGATTGCCAAAACAGCCTTTGAACCTGTTATACAAGGCGGCCTTTGGCAAATGATACTGGTACTTGTTGCCCTGGATTGCATGATAGTGGTTCTTTCTCTAATTCTTTTTCCTTTTTTATGGAAGGACTGAGGAAAGTTGCCAGTTTCCGGTTGCCAGTTTCCAGTTAACGATGATTTTCCTGACGTGTTTTTTTTTGGTATCAACTCCATAAACTGAAAACTATCACAAGTGATCCCTTTGGGATAAACTGGAAACTAAAAACTACTAATCTGTAATTTTTTCACAAGATTTGCATTGATGGGCGCCTTTCCCCTAATTTTGCCCCGCAGAAATAACTTACAGGTTGTTTGCCAAAACGCTGCCTGTTAAACAAATACACATGATGCGCACGTACTGGTGGAAAATATTAGCTTACTTATTACTTCTTTGTACCTGTACATTTGGTTTTTTGGTGAAAGTGCCTGTGCTTGACGGCAGGCTGCAGCAATCTGTTCGCAACACCTTCTTTCATGTGCCTATGTGGTTTGGTATGATGATATTTTTTACGGTATCAGTAGTGTATGCTGTAAAATATCTAAGCTCACAAAACCCTGCTCACGATAATTATGCCGTTGAGTTTGCGCGCACCGGTACCGTATTTGGCATCCTGGGCACAATAACTGGTGCTGTTTGGGCAAACTACCAATGGGGCTCACCCTGGAACGGCGATCCCAAGCAGAACGGGGCCGCTATTGCCATTCTTATTTACCTGGCTTACTTTGTACTACGCGGCTCAATGAACGACATGGATAAGCGTCATAAGGTAAGCGCCGTTTATAATATTTTTGCTTTTGCTATGCTTTTCCCAACGCTTTGGATATTGCCGAGGATGACAGAATCTCTGCACCCCGGTGGCCAGGGTTCTGAAGGTAACCCGGGCTTAAATCCGAATGATTCTGCCCCAGCCGTAACCTCATTTATGTGGATCGGCGTAGCTGGATGGACCTTATTAGGAGTATGGATAACTACACTCAGGGTACGGTTAAATTTTATTACAGAAAAGAAATTAAATAATGCATAAGCTAAAAACAGCGGGCCTTATAACGGTATGTTGCTTAGTTAACATATTTGTAATGGCACAGGATAAAAATAACATTACTACTGAAGAGCCAACAGACTTCATGCACAGCAATGGCAAGATTTACGTTGTGGTAGCGGTTGCGGCAATAATAATAACAGGCCTGTTTTTATATGTATTGAATTTGGACAGGAAAATAAAGAGACTGGAAAAGGAAAACAAGGGCTAAATAAAATGCTGCTGAAGTTTTAGCTTCTTAAAACAATCAATAAATTATAAAAAATTATATACTTTAAAATAACGAACGTTCATTAGCAAAAATCTAAAAAACTCACTAAAAATTATATTTATGGCAGGAGAAGATTATAGTTTTTTTGAAAACGTAACCAAAAGTTTTGACAAAGCGGCAAAGTTCACCAAATGGGAAGATGGTTTACTGGAGCAAATAAAGGCATGTAATGCTGTCTATCAGATGAGATTTCCGATAAAAAGGGACGATGGTTCTATTGAGGTGATTGAAGCGTATCGTGTGCAGCATAGCCAGCACAAAACTCCTTGTAAAGGAGGCATCCGTTTTAGCGAGGCCGTAAACCAGGATGAAGTAATGGCGCTTGCATCTTTAATGACCTACAAATGTGCCATAGTTAATGTTCCGTTCGGGGGTGCCAAGGGTGGTATAAAAATAAACCCAAAAAAATACAGTGAATTTGAGCTGCAAAAGATAACCCGCCGCTACACTGCAGAATTGGTAAAGAAAAATTTTATAGGGCCGGGTACTGATGTTCCCGCACCCGACTACGGAACAGGTGAAAAAGAAATGGCCTGGATATTAGATACCTATGCCACTATGCGCCCCGGAGAGGTTGACGCGATGGGTTGTGTAACTGGCAAACCGGTAACCCAGGGAGGCGTAAGAGGCAGGAAAGAAGCTACAGGGTTAGGCGTTTTTTTTGGGGTGAGGGAAGTTTGTTTGATGACAGATGTAATGGAACGTTTGGGATTAACACCCGGCGTGGAAAATAAACGCGTGGTTGTTCAGGGGCTTGGAAATGTAGGGTATCATTCGGCTAAATTTTTTCGTGAGCACGGCGCAAAAGTTGTTGGTATTGCTGAATACGAGGGCAGTATTTACGATGCAAATGGATTAAATGAAGAAGAAGTTTTTCAACACAGGAGAAAAACAGGTTCCATTCTTAATTTCCCGGGCGCTGAAAACCTGGCAAGCAGCTTAGATGCGCTTGAACTTGATTGCGATATACTAATACCCGCTGCGCTTGAAAATGTAATAAATAAAGACAATGCAGAAAGGGTTAAAGCAAAGATCATTGGAGAAGCAGCTAACGGGCCATTAACACCTGATGCAGATGAAATATTGGCTAAAAAAGGTACCCTCATAATACCTGACATGTACCTTAATGCAGGCGGTGTAACGGTTTCATATTTTGAGTGGCTGAAAAATCTAAGCCATGTTCGTTACGGAAGAATGGAAAAGAGGTTTACAGAGAATATGAATAAGCATATACTTGGCCAAATTGAGGAATTGACAGGTAAGGCAGTAAATGACACAGAGAAAAAATTTATTGAGCACGGCGCCAGCGAAGCTGACCTTGTACATAGCGGATTGGAAGAAACAATGATAGAGGCGACACACGAAATAATGAACACCTGGAAAGCTAACCCTGAAATCCCCGATATGCGCACTGCGGCGTATGTTGTAGCTATTAATAAAGTGGGTACTTCGTATGGGGAGCTTGGTATTTTTCCATAAGCCTTAAACTCACAGACAAAAAAACTATAGGGCTCTGGCCTTATAGTTTTTTTGTGCCTGGTCGCGATGGTTATTGTAATCAAGCAAACATTCCCTCAAATTCTGCTTTACTTATAATTTTTAGCTTTCGGTATTTTTTTTCTAAAATGGCTTTTTGAGAAAGGATGTGTTTATCACCGCTGGTTACAAATCCGGCATTTGTTTCAAGAGCAAGAGCTATTATGTAATTATCATCAGTATCATGTGGTATATAATTTTTTATAGGGTATTGTAAAGTGTGGTAGACTCCTATACGCTTTATAAAATTAACAGCGGCTTTTATGTTTACATTTCTTCTTGCAAGGTGCGGATAATTCAATACACGGGATATTTCAGTAATAAGCTCTGTTGAATACAATACAGATATTTTATTGGCAAGAATTATATCAGAAATTATTTCCTGTTGATCACTTATAAAATAGCTTACCCAAATATTAGCATCTAATACAAATCTTTTATTTCGCATAATATTTCCTGGATTCATGCTTTATCCTGTCTATTTCCTCCATGCTCAAAGGTTTTGCTCCCTTTGCAGGCTTTGCAACCGGCTTCCGTTTTCCTTTCTTACTATTAAGGGTGCGCAAATACGCCAATATTTCCTTTTGCTCCAGGTCAGTAAGTTTTTCAGCTTCCACCACTATTTGCTCTATATTCTCATTTAAGGTTAATAAAATTGCCATAATTCGTATATTTTCAACGTAAAGATAACTAAATGCAAAAATATTCGTGCCTGTAAAAATTTGTTACAATCTCCGCCTCAATACCTCTACCATTTCGTTTTTCCATCCTTCAAAATCGCCTGCAATAATATGCTTGCGGGCTTCGCCCACCAGCCATAAATAGAAAGACAGGTTGTGGATGCTGGCAATTTGCAGAGCAAGTATTTCTTCCGCAACAAACAGGTGCCGCAGGTATGCTTTACTGTAATAATTGCTTGTTTCGTTTGGTAAACCATCATCAATGGGTGAAAGATCGGTTGCCCATTTTTTATTTTTAATATTTATAACGCCCCTGGTGGTAAATAGCATTCCATTCCTGCCATTACGGGTAGGCATTACACAATCAAACATGTCAATACCAAGGGAAATTGTTTCCAATATATTCCAGGGCGTCCCCACTCCCATCAAGTAACGCGGCTTTTCTGCCGGAAGGTGTTCGCAGCACAACGCAGTAAGTTCATACATCATCTCTTCAGGCTCCCCAACACTTAATCCACCAATAGCATTGCCTGTTGCGTTCTTACCGGCTATATATTCACATGAGGCAACACGCAGGTCACCATAAGTACCACCCTGCACAATGGGAAACAGATTTTGCGTATAGCCATATTTTCCTGTTGTTTCATTAAACCGGGCAAAACACCTGTCAAGCCATGCATGTGTAAGGTGCATGCTTTTATTAACATAATCGTATTCCGAGGGATAAGGCGGGCATTCATCAAAAGCCATAATGATATCGGCTCCTATACTGCGTTGAGTGTCCATCACATTTTCTGGTGTAAATAAATGCCTGCTTCCGTCAATATGCGATTGAAAAGTTACCCCTTCTGGTTTTATCTTTCTGTTGGCCGCCAGCGAAAACACCTGGTACCCGCCACTATCTGTCAAAATTGGGCCATCCCAATGATTGAATTTGTGCAGGCCGCCGGCAACTTCAAGTATATCAACACCAGGCCTTAGGTATAAGTGATAGGTGTTGCCCAGTATGATCTGTGCTTTTATCTCATCTTTCAACTGCTGTTGTGTAACTGCTTTTACGCTGCCAACTGTACCAACAGGCATAAATATAGGGGTGAGTATCTCACCATGATCGGTCATTATTCTGCCTGCTCTTGCTTTGCTGCTGTTGCTTGTATGCTGTAATTCAAATTGTAGTTCGGGCATAAGGGTGCAAAAATAGTTTCAAAAACCATACGAATGATTGAACGGAGATTGGCAGGATTTTCAGGATACCCGCAGATGTTTTCTTATAGCATACCTTTTTCATTAAGAATGCTCAAATCGGCATTCTTATTTTCTACTTTTTACCAATAAAAAGTCAAGAAAGTGCGTAGTTAACCAGAAAATCAGGCATCCCTGTTAACACAATGTACCCAACTTTTCAACCTCCCACCTTATTTACCTCCGCAAACACTATTTTTGCCCGATGATCATTCCTGCAATCGTTTGGCCGGTATTGCTGGCAATCACTGTTGTTATACAACTATTTTATTACCTGTATTTTTTCAGGCGCCTGGCGTTTTATAAAACCCCGGCAAAAACATCTTCCCAGGAATACCCCGTTTCCGTTATCGTTTGTGCAAGGGACGAGGCACATAATCTCGTGAAAAACCTGCCGGGTATTTTGGTGCAGGACTATAAAACCACGCATGAAGTAATTGTGGTAAACGATAACTCCACCGACGACAGTAAATTCCTGCTGGATGAATTTCATAAATCATTTAAAAACTTAAACCACCTGCGTTTAACGCAGGAGGCCAAACTTATACCCGGCAAAAAATTCCCTTTATCAATGGGAATTAAAACCGCCAAGTATGAGGTAGTGCTGCTTACCGATGCGGATTGTGTGCCCGCAAGCGAATTCTGGATACAACGGATGCAGGCCGGCTTTAGTAACACAGTTGATATTGTACTTGGTTATGGAGCTTACTATAAAAGGCCGGGGCTCCTCAACAAAATAATCCGTTTTGAAACTTTTCACAGCGCCCTGCAATATTTTTCTTATGCATTGGCAGGATCAACTTATATGGGCGTAGGAAGAAATTTAAGTTATAAGAAAGATCTTTTTTTTCGTAACAAGGGGTTCTCCTCAATGAACCAGATACCAAGCGGCGATGATGACCTCTTTATAAATATGGTGGCTAAAAAAGGCAATGCCGCTATAGTGATTGAACCCGATGCGCATACACTTAGCGAACCTGAAAAAAGCTGGAACAGCTGGCTAAGCCAAAAATACCGCCATTACACAACAGCCAAATTTTATAAACCAAAGCATAAATTTCTGCTCGGTTTATATTCATTCACACATATCGCGAGTTATGTGATGCTAGCAGCAGCCATCATTTTTTACAGCTGGTGGATTGCATTAAGCATATTTGCCGTAAAGCTTTTGGTGCAAAGCATCATTTGGTACAAAAGCATGAAAAAGCTGAATGAAGCAGATCTATGGCCTCTGTTCATTTTTTTTGATATCTGGATGTTTTTTTATTACCTGTTATTTGTACCTGCATTATGGAAAAAGCCCGCAAAGACCTGGAATTGATAACCAAATATTTTGCTGATTTTACTGATACACAAATACAACAGTTTACGGCATTGAAGGAGTTGTATGATGACTGGAACAGCAAGATAAATGTAATATCACGTAAAGATATTGACGGCCTGTACGAAAAACATGTGCTGCACAGTTTAAGCATTGCAGCAGTAATTGAATTTAAGCATGGTACGCAAATTATTGATATTGGTACCGGCGGCGGTTTTCCCGGCATACCACTGGCAATTTTTTTTCCGGAAGTACAGTTTCATTTGGTGGACAGTATTGCCAAAAAATTAAAAGTAGTACAGGCAGTTGTGGAAGGCATTGATCTTAAAAACGTAACTATACAAAACACCCGCGCAGAAGACATAAAGAACCGCAAATTTGACTTTGCGGTATCACGCGCTGTCGCGCCTTTAAAGGATCTATGGAGATGGAGCAAGCCTTTGATAAGAAGGGGTACCCGGCATGACCTGCCAAACGGCCTTATATGCTTAAAAGGCGGCGACCTTGTCCAGGAAATTTTTGAAAGCGGGCTTCGTCCAAATGTGGTATCTATCGAAACGCTCTTTAAAGAAGAATCTTTTAAAGAAAAGTATTTGTTGCATGTGGGAGCGTGATTTAATTTTTTGGTGAAATATAAAATTAACATCAAATATTATGGTAGAACGTCACTGGAAAGGCATCGCCAAAGCAGAAGAAGCAAATAATTATATTGACCATCTTACTAAAGATACTTTTCCGCAATTGGCAGCAATCAAAGGCTTTGTAAATGCATCCATTCTTACACGTGAAGTAAATGAAGGGATTGAATTTCTTATTGTTACAGTATGGCAATCTATTGAGGCCATTAAGCAATTTGCAGGAGAGCAGGTTGATGCAGCAGTCGTTCCTTCAATTGTACAACAGATGATGATAACTTATGACAAAAATGTTCGCCATTACGAGAGATTGGGCGAATATTACCCTGCCAACAGATAATGATCTTTTATTTGAAAATTGGCGCCTGGGTAATTTCAGGTTTATTAAGCTTTCGTAAAACCTATAGCTTATACTTTACTGCAATTGTAGGGTAAACCTGGAAAATATTATCCGTTGTATTAACATGGTAAAACATATTAACCTTTGATCCCGCTGAAAAGCTTTTACTAATGTTGTACCATATTTGAGGCTCAGCAAAAAAAGAGAATCTTTTGCCACGTAGGTCTTTTGTATTGTCATCGCCATGATTTTTGTTTTCTGTCCAAATAGAAAAGTCACCGGCAAATTCAACTTTATAATTAAACAAACCTTTCCACCAATATAGGGTGTATAAAAGGTCGTTGCTTGGTTTTGCGTAAGGAACATATTTATAATCTAATACAGCGCTTATCCATGCCCCTTTCCATTGAAAAGCATATTCCGCCCCGGCCGAATAAGTATTGATTATATAAAAACTGTATTGTCTGGGTTCAGTAACACCTAAACCCCCGCTATATGAAAGCTGCAGGAATATTTGCGGTTTCCAAAAACGCAGGGTTTGTGCAACCTGCATAAAAAATTTGCCAATATTAGTTTTATCCCCTAACAGGTCGGCCTGTATTTTAACCAATATTGAACCCGGCTTTATAAAAGCCTTGCCGGAGTCCTGGTTTTTAAAATATTCAAAGTAAAGGGTAGGGAAATTTTTGGTATTATTTGCCGGATCAACAGAATGCCTTAGGTCGTAATGTAATTCCAATTTCTGTGTAAAAACGGGGATTGATAAAAAGCATAAGAAAATAAAAGTGGAAACTTTCATATATAATACATTTAAAAATTTAAACAGGAACTAATAATTTTAATGGGAATTCGTTTTTGCAAATGAGGTATTTATAACTCCATGATAAATCTCAATGAAAGCAATTCCATATTGCAGAATTGCAGCGGAAATGATACGGAATTGTAGATTTGATAGGTAGCATGAATATATAAAGCACTTACTATGAATGATTTGGATGATCTGGTCTTTATAAACTTGTTTAAAGATGCCTGCACTAAATGTTTTGGCCATTCATTAAAAACACCGCTTTCAGAATCAGAGAGCAAGCTTTTTTGCAATGAAATTCTTGATAAAATAGGGCTTGTAATAGGCTGGAAAAGCGTAAAAAATTATTCGGCATATATTTTAAGTGATTCACCCGGAAAACAGGAAAACCCTTCAATGGCAACGTTAGATACATTATCCCGCTATGTATTGAATGCGCCCTATACCGACGAGATCAAAAGAAAAAATAATGAGAGCCACTACCCTTATTGGTTTAATTATAAAAACACATTCATCAGGTCATCACAAAAAACTGTCCCGGAAAATAAGCCGCGAAAGAAATTCATCGTTATTGTGGTTTCTATAGTTGTGATTGTACTCCTCATTTCATTTTATTTCTTTCAAACACATCCATCCACTCCCGTGCTGTTCATTGAGAACTTTCATTCGCTAAATGAAGACTCCTTAAATGAAAGAGGCTGGTTCATTCAATCAAAAGACGCAAATTATTGGAACAAGAGGAGTGATAAACCGGGTTACCTTACACTATTCACTTTAAAAGGCGATAACTGGCCGGATTCCGCGAATCAACCAGGCATTAAAAATTTATTGTTAAGGAAAATAACAGGCGAATGTTTTACTGCGGAAGTTCATTTGACCGATTTTATTCCCAAACAAAACTGGCAGCAGGCAGGCATACTTTTACTTGAGGATACAAACTTTACAGGCAAAAGCCTGCGGCTGTCCATTTTATATAATGATTATTCAGGTGCATCGCCAAAATCCAGTCAAATAGTCGTGCAGGCCATAACATCGTTAGGCAAAGGGTATGGCAAGCCGGAAGAAATATCGCATATCCCCATACTTTACCCTGATAGTTTGAGTACAAATCCGGGCTTAACCGGCAATATTGAAAATGCTGCTTTAAGAATTGAAAAAAATGGCAATAAATTCAGGCTGTTATACGCCGGAGGGATGATGGAGAATTCTGCCTTTAAAGAAATAGTAAGCCGTGAGTTTGATATGCGCCCAAAATACATCGGCATATTTGCCTTAAAAGGCTTTGTAAACAATGCGGATAATATGCCCGCCCATTTCAAATTCTTCAGCCTTGCTAATGAGCCTTGTGATAAATAAAAGTTAGGTGCTAACTTTATAATGATTTTAAAAATTACGGAATATGGGAAAGTTTTACAATTCTATATCAGAGCATCATGCAAGTTTTATACAAGAACAACACATTTTTTTTGTAGCAACTGCGCCGCTGGATAAAGACGGCCATATAAACCTTTCGCCCAAGGGGTTAAATTGTTTTAAAGTATTGTCGCAAACAAAAGTGGCCTATATGGACCTGATAAGCAGTGGTAATGAAACATCTGCCCATACGCTTGAGAACGGCCGTATTACCTTTATGTTTTGCTCTTTTAATGATAAGCCAAACATCTTAAGATTGTATGGCAAAGGATATACTGTATTGCCAGGTGGTGAAAACTGGGATGAATACGCGCAGCATTTTCAAATATTCCCCAGTACCCGTCAAATTATTGTTGCCGATATACACCTGGTACAAACCTCCTGCGGTTTTGGCGTACCCATGTACACTTATGAAGGTGAAAGGGACATCCATTTTGAATGGGCAGAAAAAAAGGGAGAACAAGGGCTGAAAGATTATGTAACGGAAAAGAATTTAGTTAGCCTTGATGGCCTGCCCACGGTGCTGAGTTTTAAATAATAAAACTATACTCATTAGCTCTCTCATTATTTTATGAGTATGCCTCATCGAGGGCCTGTACGCTTATAAAATTGAAAAGTATTATACCTTACGTAAAATTATAAAGCGAATGTTTACGCATAAGTTCTCCGGGTATTTTCTTTTTGTTTTTGTAGGTATTTGCCTGTTGTCAGGCTTTAGAAAGCCATCATCAGAAAAGGGATGGAAAGCTTTGTTCAATGGCCAAGACTTATCAGGCTGGGATACTTACCTGGGGCCGCCTTTTGATTCTGCAGGTAACAGGCTCAATACGCAGCCGCTGGGATTAAACAACGATCCCAATCATGTTTTTAGCGTGGTAAAGGATAATGGAGAGAATGTAATATTTATATCCGGGCAGGGCTTTGGCGCAATAACATCGAAGGGGTCGTATCAAAATTATCATGTTCAGCTTCAGTTTAAATGGGGCAAACGCACTTTTGGCCCGAAGAAAGGAAAGAAAAAAGACAGCGGCCTCCTCTACTTCTGCGTTGGCCCCGATGGCGCCGATTATGGTAACTGGATGCGCTCGCAGGAATTTCAGATTGAAGAGGGTAACTGCGGTGATTATTGGGGCGTAGCCGGGGCATTTGAAGATATACCTGCGGTTAAAATGAACGACACCACCTATGTATATGACCCCTCGGTACAACTTTATACTTTTAGGGACCACACAGCAGTGGGAAGGCATTGTATTAAAAAGGGCGATGCTGAAAACCCAACAGGCGAATGGAACACATTAGACCTTTACTGCCATGGCGATACAAGCGTGCATGTAGTAAATGGTAAAGTGATGATGGTGTTGTACCATTCGCAGCAATGGGATAATGGTAAAGCTTCATCGCTTGACAAAGGAAAACTGCAAATACAATCTGAAGGTGCTGAGGTGTATTACAAAAATATTCGCATAAGGTCTTTAAGCAGTATTCCCGGCGAGTTATTGAAATAGCTCCCTTTTCACGTTGGCTTAATCACCTAATCATCTTATCAGGTAGCTAAAACCTGTTATGTTGCTGTATAACTTTATTGGCTCTGCATGATGGCTAAATTTTCCTATCTTCATGCCTAAACCACATTACTACTGCTATGCAAAGATTCCAGGGCTTAATTGGCATTGTACTTATTCTTGGATTGGCTTATTTGGTTTCAAACAATAAAAAGAAAATTAATTACCGGCTTGTTGTTAGTGGTATTTTGCTCCAGCTATTTATTGCAGTTTTGGTTTTTAAAGTACCTTTTATAGAGGGCTTTTTTGAGTGGCTGGGACATGGCATGAAAAAGATAGAGGATTTTGCTTTTAAGGGTGCTTCATTTGTATATGGGGGCATTGTAGTTGAGCCTAAAACCGGCAGTGGTATATTCGGCAATTACATGGGTGGCGGTTTTGTGTTTGCCTTTAACGTTACGGCCACTATTATTCTTGTTTGTGCTTTGGTTGCCATTTTTTATCATTTTGGCATCATGCAAAGGATTGTATCATTCATAGCGCGGTTAATGAATTTTGTAATGAGGGTAAGTGGTGCCGAAGCCTTAAGCAATGTAGCAAGTGCTTTTGTGGGCCAAATAGAAGCGCAGGTTATGATAAGGCCATATTTGAAGGGTATGACAAAGAGCGAGCTTCTTGCCAGCATGAGCGGCAGCCTTGCCTGTATTGCCGGAGGCATTTTGGTGGTATATGCTAACATGGGTGCGCAGGCAGGAATGGACCTTGCACCAAAGCTTATTACCGCAAGTTTAATGGCAGCGCCGGGCGCCCTGGTTATTGCTAAGATCGTTTTTCCCGAAACCGAGGAAAGCCAAACGATGGGCAGGGTGAAAATACCCGTAAAAAGTGAATATAAAAATGTGATTGACGCAATTTCACATGGTTCGGGAGATGGGTTTAGAATTGCCATGAATGTAATTGCCATGCTTATTGGCTTTATTGCGGTAATAGCATGCTTAGATTACATATTGGTAAAAGCCGGGCATATATTCAACCCAAATTTTGACCTTACCCTTAACTGGATATTCGGAAAGATATTTTACCCCTTTGCATGGGCAATGGGCGTACCTCAACAGGATGTTGCCAATACTGCAACCCTGCTTGGGCAAAAATTAACTATAAATGAATTTATAGCCTTTAACAACCTCACTAACAAATCAGTGCCTATAGTTACCGACAAAGGGTTGCAAATAGTAAGCATTGCCATTTGCGGCTTTGCCAACTTCAGCAGTGTTGGTATGCAGATTGGGGGTATCGGCGAACTTGCCCCCGACCGCCGTGCAGATCTCGCCAAACTTGGCCTTAAAGCGTTATTCTGTGGTACTTTAGCCTCGTATCTGTCGGCAACTATAGCGGGAATACTTATGTAGTTAACAAGCTTTACGCTTCTCGCTCTATGCTGCATGCCCTTTGTACTGGCTTATAGCTTACAGCATGCAGCGCTTTCATCCTGCAACCTTATCGAATTAGACAGCATGTTTGCTCTTTGCTTACCTTTGCACTATGGAAACAATTATCACGGGAATACGGCAGGTGATAGATTCAATAAATGATACACCCCTAAAAAATATTGGCGACAAAATATTGGCGGGAGAAAGAATAACCCCCGAAGAAGGGTTGTTATTGTTTGAAAAAGCACCGTTGCCTTATACAGGGGCTTTGGCAAATTGGGTGCGTGAGCAAAAGCATGGTAATAAAACCTACTTCAACAGAAATTTTCATATTGAGCCAACGAATGTGTGCGTGTTTGCCTGCAAATTTTGCGCTTACTCAAGATTATATGCGCATCGTGAAGAAGGATGGGAATTAAGCACGGAACAAATGCTGGATATTGTGAAAAGTTATGATGGCAAACCTGTTACCGAAGTGCATATTGTTGGCGGTGTTCATCCTAAAATGAACCTGTATTTTTTTATTGACCTCATCGAAAAAATAAAAGCCCACAGGCCAAATCTGCATGTAAAAGGCTTTACCGCTGTTGAGCTTGATTATATGTTTCGTAAAGCGAAGGTATCTATTGAAGAAGGTATGAAACTGCTGAATACAGCAGGTTTAGATTCCATGCCCGGTGGCGGTGCTGAAATTTTTCATCCCGAAATTCGTTCACAAATATGTGATGATAAAGTAAATGCAGATGGTTGGTTGTATATTCATAAAACAGCCCATAACCTTGGCATGCATACCAATGCAACCATGCTGTATGGCCATATTGAAAAGTACTGGCACCGTATCGACCACATGGATCGCCTCAGGCAATTGCAGGACGAAACCCATGGCTTTAATACTTTTATCCCCCTCAAATTCAGGAATAAAGACAATGACATGAGCTATGTAAAGGAAAGCACTGTTATTGAAGATATGAAGTTGTATGCGGTAGCACGCTTGTACATGGATAACTTCCCGCATCTTAAAGCATACTGGCCTATGCTTGGCAGGCAAAACGCGCAACTTACTTTAAGCTTTGGTGTGAACGACCTTGATGGCACTATTGACGATACTACTAAAATTTATTCAATGGCCGGCAGTGAAGAGCAAAACCCTGCACTTTCCACCACACAATTAGTATCGCTTATTAAGCAGGTAAACAGGGAACCGGTTGAAAGGGATACTTTATACAATATTGTGAAAAACTACCAGGACGCTGATGTAGCGGAAATGGAAGTTAACCCTTTGTACAATTAAAATATATAAAAAAATCTTCATCACATTAAACTATTCTTCCTTTAGAAGGTTAATATGTAATTGAATGTTAGATGTTTGGTATTGTATTTGCTTGTAAGGCTTAATCTGTTATTTTTACCCTAAATAACTACGTTCTGAAGAAATTTTTAAAAATATCTGGCTGGCTTTCCCTCGGGTTATTGACAATATTGCTTCTATGGTGGTTTTTTACAACCTGGAATTATCTTCCCCTCATCATACTTGCAGTGCTGCTGTTGTTGTATTTCTTCAGGCTTGCAAGAAAGATTTTTACATTTCTGCTCGCATTATTGTTACTCGCATGGTTGCTTATTCAAACGGATTTTATTCAAAACATCATCATAGGTAATGTAACATCACGCCTGTCGAGAGACCTTAAAACACAAATAACGATTAAGCATGTAAGTTTTGGATTCTTTAATAAAATGAACCTTGAAGGCACGCTTGTCCGCGACCATCAAAAGGATACCCTGCTTTATGCCGGCGCCATAAAAGTGCGGATAACAGATTGGTTTTTCTGGAAAAGCTATGCCGACCTGACGTATATTGGCCTTGAAGATGCCATCATAAAACAACAACGAAAAGATTCTGTTTGGAACTATAAATTTCTCGCAGATTATTTTTCTTCCTCTGACACATCCTCAAAAAAAGATTCTTCAAAAAGCATAGTTTTCAACTTCAAAAAAATTGACCTGAAGAATGTGGCTTATCTGCAAAATGATGAATGGGTTGGCCAAAAGATGATTTTGAAGGTTGGAAGCATGCTGCTGGATGCTGACACTGTTGATATAAGCAGAAATGTTTATTATATAAACACCATAGAACTCGATAAGCCATACTTTAGTATTGAAAATTTTGATGGCCGGCGGCCAGAGGTGCATCCTGTAGAAAACGCACTGGATACGGGGCTATATTTTAATGCGGGTGGTATTATAGCCAAGGTGAAATCTATTAAAATAACCAATGGCTATTTCGGCAATTTGATTAGAGGTGATATACCTGATAAAGGAGTATTTGATGGGTCTAATATACAAGCAGGCAAAATAAACGGCAGCCTGAACAACCTGGACTTTACAAAAGATACCATTAAGGCATCGATAAACCTGAGCGCTAAAGAACGCAGCGGTTTCGACTTAAAATCGCTCAAAGCCAATTTCAGGCTTACTCCCGGGATAATGGAATTTAAAGGGCTGGATATAAGAACAGAAAAAAGCCATATTACCGATTATTATGCCATGCATTACAAGGATTTCAATAAAGACATGGGGGAGTATGTAGAAAAAGTTATTATGGATGCCCGCTTGCACAATGCAGAGGTAAGCAGTGACGATGTTGCATATTTCGCTCCCGAACTTAACAGTTGGAAAAGAACAGTGCTTATCGGAGGAAGATATTACGGTACGGTTGCTGATTTTAACATTAATAACCTGTTCATCAGAACAGGCAGCACAACTTATTTATCCGGCAATTTAACAATGAGGGGCCTCCCCAATGTTGATAAAACCACTATAAATTTATCCAATGCCAATATTCAAACCAATAATGTTGATATATCTTTTTTATATCCCCCATTAAGAACATTGACCCAACCAAACATGCCGGCGCTCGGCAATGTGCGTTTTCAGGGCACCGTTGACGGAACATTGCTTAGTTATAATATAAATGGCAATCTTAGCACTTTACTTGGCGGTTTATATACAAAACTTACTTTGAGTTTTCCGAAACACAACGAACCTGTTTATAAAGGCAATGTTCAAACCCGGCAATTTAATCTTGGTAAATTTTTAAATATTGATGTACTCGGCAATGTTGGGTTTACCGGCGATATTGATGGATATAGTTTTGACCTGGATAAAATAAAAACATCCCTCAATGGTAATTTCAGCAGCCTGGAATTTAATGGTTATAAATACACAAGCGTTGCTGTAAATGGAGCGATTCAAAAGAAAAAGTTTAACGGGGATTTTAAAACGGATGATCCCAACTTTGATCTTACCAGCCATATTGAAATAGATTTTACCGGTACGCAACCGGTTTTTAATGTTTTGGGCGACCTGGAAATTGCCAAATTAAAAAACCTGAATTTTACAAAAGACAATTTTCAATTAACAGGCTTATTCGATCTTAACTTCCAGGGCCGTAATATTGATGAATTCCTGGGTTCAGCAAAGCTGTTGAACGCTTCTTTATTACATGACAGCACCCGTTTAAGTTTCGATTCATTAAGTGTGAACGCCTATTTAGATTCAGCTAACCGAAAAGTATTAACAGCAGTAAGCAACCAGTTTGATGTGAAGATAATTGGCGAACAGTACAGTATTCTTGACCTGCCCAACAGTTTTCAATCATTCTTAAGCCATTATTATCCTGCATATATCAGCCCCCCGGCTGTATTTCCGCAAAACCAGCGCTTTTCTGTAATAATTAACACAAGGGATTTTGATAATTATGCGAGGTTGATCGATTCTAATTTTTCAGAAATTGATAACGCGCAAATCATTGGAAGTGTTAATACAGAGGATTCTGGTTTTAATCTTACCATAAAACTTCCCAATGCAAAATATGGTAAATACAGGCTTGAAGATGCCGAATTAAAAGGCATAGGCAACTATGATACCCTTACGCTTACCGGAACGATTGGTAAAATATATGTAAGCGACAGTTTATATTTTCCCAATTCAAAATTAAACATTCAGTCGGCAAACGACCATTCAACAGTACACATTGCTACCAGCGCAAATACTACATTAAACGATGCCCAGTTAAATGCAGATGTATATACCCTGACGGATGGTGTTCACATAGACTTTCAGCCTTCTTCATTTGTATTAAATGACAAAAAATGGAACCTTGAGAAACAGGGAGAGATTGTTATTAAACAGGATTTTGCCTCCGCAAGCAATGTAAAGTTTACACAGGGTTTCCAGGAAATATCTGTTGAATCGGAACAGTCCGATTCGAGCAACCTTGTGGTAAAATTGAAAAATGTAAGCATAGGTGATTTTACACCTCTTATAACCAAAAGGCCAAGAATGGAAGGCATTCTTAATGGTAATGTCTATCTGCGTGATTTTTACAACAAATTTAATGTGGACGCTGCCTTACAAGCCGAACAATTCAGGCTGGATGATGATTCTATCGGCGAAGTGGTACTCAACGGTAAATACAACGCTGAAAGCGGTAAGGTAATTTTTGGCGCAAAATCTAACAACGAAAATTACATTTTTAATATTGGCGGATCGTATAACACCAAAGATTCTCTTAATGCCCCCCTTATTACCAACACTCATTTTGTAAAAGCAAAAGTTGGGTTGCTTAACGAATTTCTTGGCGATCTGTTTGGCAACATAACCGGTTTTGCAAGCGGTGACCTTTCTGTTTCCGGCGACCCAAATGCTCCACAACTATTGGGGCAGGTATTGCTTACAGGTGGCGGCCTTACAGTAAAATATACACAGGTTCGTTATACTATAGATTCGGCAGTGGTAAATTTTAAAGATAACGCTATTGACTTTGGGGAATTTGAAGTGCACGATAAATATAAAAACACAGGGATAGTAAGAGGGGTTTTATATGAGAAAGGTTTTAAAAATATGCGGTTTGACTTTGATATGAGTACCAATAAAATGCTTTTGCTGGATACAAAACCAAAAGATAACCAACAATTTTATGGTAAGGCAATTGGCAGGGGAAACCTAAGCTTTAAGGGCCCGCAGGAAGATATGAGAATGTCGATTATTGGCGAAGTGAACGATACTACGCATATTTATATTCCTACCACCAACAGCAAAGAAAGCGCCGAGGCGGATTTTATACGGTTTAAACAATATGGAAAAGAAATACAAACTGTAAAACAGAATGATAATTCAAAGCTGAGCATTGACCTTGACCTTACCGCTAACAACAAAGCGCAGATTGATGTGATATTGGACGAGTTAACGGGTGATGTTATTAAAGCCACCGGCAATGGGCGGCTACGGATAAAAGTACCCTACAACGGAAAATTAACTATGAACGGCCGCTATAATATTGAACAGGGCAGCTACGATTTTAATTTTCAGTCTTTAATAAAAAAACCGTTTGATCTTATACCCGATGCTAACAGTTATATTGAATGGACAGGCGACCCTTACAATGCCAATATTCATATAGATGCGCAATATACGGCTAAGAATGTAAGCCTTAACGATCTTATTGGCAACACGGGCTACCAGTTGGGTGGTGCGGTACAGGGTTATCGCGGTGAAGTATATGTTATTGCAACACTCTCACAAAAATTAACCAAACCCAAGATAGATTTCAGGCTCGATTTCCCGCAGGGCAGCCCTATTAAAACTGACCAGAACTTTGCCTTATTTTTAAACAAACTTCAGGGGGATGACAATGAAATGCTTAAACAGGTAACCTGGCTTATCGTATTTGGTTCATTTGCCCCTTATGGCGAAGTTGTAGGCAACAGCGGAGCAAATGATAATCTTGTGCGGTCGGCGGGGATTAACACAATTTCCCAAAAGATAAGCAGTGAAGTGAATAAAATGGTCTCCGGCCTGTTTTCAAAAATAGGCCTGCAGTTTGATGTTAGCGCTTCCACATACAGCAGTTCTGAATTTTATGGGCCATCATCCGGTAACCATTTGGACCGGCAAAATATAGCCTTTAAATTAAACAAGAGCCTGTTAAACGGAAAACTGATCGTTACTGTGGGTAGTGGGTTCGATTTTAATATCAGCAACGCATCAGCAGTCCAATCAAACAATTTTCAATGGCTGCCTGATATTTCTGTGCAAATTTTGCTTGCACGCAATATTTATCGTGGCACACAGTTAAAGGCCATCGTTTTTAACAAAAGCAGCCTTGATGTAAACAGCGCCAGTGGCGGCATTGGGCGCAGAACAAGACAGGGTGTAAGCATCTCTTATTCCTTTGATTTCCCTGTAGAAAATACAGAAAAACCTGTTGCTGATAAAAAAACCCCTTCCCGTGTTCCCCCCGTAACACCTACCCCGCCAACGCCGTGAGCAAAAAGCTGAGTTTTATCATCATTTGTAAAGAGATAATAACCTAATTTTCCGTTTGTTGTATTTAACAACCATAATAAAATATTGTATCTTTTGGTATAATCTTTCTGATCATTGTAAATTTGAAATAAATCATCTAACATGCCAAATACCCTGTCAATCATGCGGCTTCACCTTCGCTATCGCCTTTGGATCGCTGAAATGAATTCTGATATAAATGTATTACGCATCCTCGAGGATTATTTAACAGAGTTTAGAGCTAAAAACAACGAACCAGAGGTAAAAAAATGGGTGGAAGGGTTTCAGGGCCAATTTATTAACCTAAGAAAAGAAATAGATGAATTAAGACACGAAATGCACCTTGTAAAAATGAAACTGGCTGCGTATTCAAAAGAAATGAAAATCCTGGATTCAAAAAACTACCAGGCTGACAATCATGCTGCTTTAAGAACCCAATATTCAGCGTTTAGAAAGAGGTTTGACAAAACAAAAAAAGATTTCGAACAATTTGAAAGTAAATGGGCTTAACTCATTTTAACAATTACCATGTTAAACCGTATTTTTTAAAATTCATCCATGTTCTGGCCAGGTTCACCTATTTTGATCGCGGGTATTTAAACCGGGTAGCCATTTACAGGTCATTAAAACAAAAATATTAGCATGAAAAAGTTATTAATCCTAGTTGCAGCCTTGTTTCTTATAACAGGCTTTGCAATGGCACAACAGGCTGACAGTAGTCAGCATCATTCCTTTACCGGCCGCGGTTTTGGTGGCAAAAGAATGGCAATGAACCACAGGCGTGCATTTAATATGGCGAGCAAACTGCAGTTAACTGATGCTCAAAAACAACAAATGAAAACGGTTAATGATGATTATCACAAACAGCTCACAGCTTTGCAGGCAAATGATAAGTTAAGCCTTGGTGATTACAAAACTCAGCTTGCAGCATTACGTAAAAGCCGTAAAGACCAGGTAAGTAATATTCTTACTGATGACCAGAAAAAAATGGTAGCCGACCGTAAACAAAACATGCAAATAAATATGCAGGCAAGGTCTGCCGGGAACCTTGAACGCATGAAATTGAAATTAGGGTTGAGTGACGACCAGGTAGCAAAAATTAAAACACAACGGGAACAGTTACATAGCCAGGTAAAAGAATTGCGTGAAAATACAAGCTTGTTGCCTGAACAAAAGAGAGACCAGATGAAAACATTATTTGCGCAGCAAAAAGACGAGTTAAAATCTGTGCTTACGCCTGAGCAGCTAAGTAAACTGGAAAGCATGAAAAAGCAACACATGCATTACAGGAGTCATTCTGATGCAAAGTAAAAAGCTCTTTTCCAAAAACATCAGGCATTAAATTCTAAAAGCCTACCAGGGTTTGGGTTTAACCGGGTTGCCCGCATCATCATAAACAGGTTGTGGTGCGGGCGCCTGGCCATCCTGTAATTTGGCAGTGAATACTTTGTCTATATGCACCCATTTTCCATTTGTCCACTTAAACCCTTCATAATCACCGTCGGGTATCAGGGTATATTTTTTCCATAATTCATTTGACTCGCTGATAAGATGATCAAAAATGATCATATCCATTTCAGGGTCATATACCATACGTGCATTAGCATCTTTTTTAAATTCCAGTAAAAACCGGTAAGCAGGCTGGGCAGGCTTCAGGCTATCTTCTTTATAATCAAATACCCTGTCGCCAAATACAGGCCTGTTGCTTTCATCAAACGTTAGAATATCAATCCATTTGCGTGTAGTGGTAAAATCGTTATCATCCAAACCAAACAATGTGTAATATTTTTTACCCTTATATTCTTTTGTTACAATGCCATAATAAATGGCCCCAACCCAGTTGCTGTTATTTCTTGCCGAATCAGTAAGCGATGCCCCATAATCGCTTACGTCAATAAGCGGAAAAATTTTTAAAGAACCGTCTGCCGTTTTCATTTGAATTACCCCCTGTTGCCTGTAATAGCTTTCATCCCTTTCAAGCTCCCATGTAAAAATTCTGAAAGAACTGTCAGATGGATATATTTTTGAAATAGTAATTACAGAATCAAAAGGGTATCTGAAAGAATGAGGAGTACGTAATGCCTTAACAAATAGTTTTATGAATGCACTGTCTGCTGCAAACCGTTTTCCGGGTATTGAATCAAGAACCATTTGGTTGGAAAAGTATTTTAGCGAATCCTCTAAACCTTGCAAACGCTTAACATCCGGCCTGCTAATTTCCTGGGCGCCGGCAGAAAAAGAAAATAATAAACAAATCGCAAAAAATACTTTATACATAATAATTCGTCAATTATAAATAACTCCAACAATCATCCTTGCTTTAAACGGCTTGTAAGGTACAATGTTGTTTACGTTGAAATGTTGGGAATATTTTCTTTAGGATGAAATTTAAAGTTTTATTAAAGCTATTTTTTCAGCAAAAGCTATAAGTGAATCAAATCTTTCATCAATTAAGGGATGCGGAAAAGGCGTTTCGGGGTGGGTAGTGGCTACAAAAATAGTGTACATGCCAGCATTTCTGCCAAATTCCATGTCTGAGAGACGGTTGCCCACAATAATGCTTTTTGAAAGATCTATTTCCGGAAAATCATTCTTTGCCATTAATGCCATACCGGAGTTAGGTTTCCGGTTAGGGCTGTTATTATCCAAATCGCTTGAAAAATATATTTTATCTATTTTACCGCCATTCCTGCTTACCTGTTCTATTAAAAGGGTATGTATCCCCTGCAGGTCTTCAATGGTCATTAAACCCTTCCCCACGCCTTTTTGATTGGTAACTATTACCGTAATACCAAATATTTCATTCAGCATTTTTATTGCCCTGTCCGACCCCTCAAGCAAAAAAAATTCGCCGGTATTGCGAATATAGTCGCCTTCTTTATCACGGTTTATTACGCCATCCCTGTCTAAAAAAAGTGTCCAGGATCTATCTATTAAGGAAAAGTCAATCATAACACGAATGTAAGGATACAAATTTCACGAATGTAAACGAGTTAACACGAATTGATGTGATGAATTGACACTCCCCTATTTCAGTTCTACCTGTGCCCTTGCATAATCTTCGGGAATACCAATGTCAATAAAATATTCATCCTGCACTATGCCTGTCATTTTTCTTTGGGAATATAATTTTTCGAGGTAATCTTTTTCAAAACTGAATTTTTCCGGCAATTGTTCTTCTAAAAAATCCTTTACATTTAATGCATATACCCCGCCGTTGATTAACCCCTGAGCATAAAACTGTTTCTCTTTAAAACTTTCAATGGAATTATCATCATTTAATGTTACAACACCATAGCGGTCAAAATTTTTCATTGGTTTAAGGCTTAGCGTGCAGTCAGCACTATTCTCCGAATGAAAAGCGGATATTGCTTTAACGTCCACTTTAAATAATGTATCCCCATTGGTTGCTATTACATTTATTTCATCCGCGAGGCTGGATGCCAGTTTAATTGCACCGCCTGTGCCTAATGGTTCTTTTTCTATTGAATATTGAACATTCAATAAAGGGTATTGGTGTTCAATATATTCCGTAATTATTTCATGCATGTAGCCGAGTGAAAGAATAAACTTACTTATCCCCTGCTGAAGAAAATAGTCAATTACATAACCAATAAAAGGCTTGCCATTTATCGGCGCCATACACTTGGGCAGGCCGGGAACGGCGTTTCGTAACCTGGTGCCTAAGCCGCCCGCCAGAATGATGAGGGAGAGGATGCCCATGCCCCCATCCTCCCGAATTGAATTCGGGACAGGCTCTAAAGGGGTGTATTGAGAATCTGAATCAATTGGTAAGGCACTCATGTAAGATTAGATTAGGCCAGGAATCGAACTTTCTTATTTTTTTCCCCCTTTAGAGCTTGTCCCGAAGGATAGAGCCAAATATTTTTTCTTCAACTAACTGGCAAATAATATGGCCGATAAGAATATGGCTCTCCTGTATGCGCGGTGTATCCGTTGACGGCACATTAAAAAGAAAATCGCTATAGGGTTTCATTTGGCCGCCGGTTGCCCCGGTTAACCCTATCGTAGTTATTTTCTTTTCCCGCGCGGTTTCAAATGCCTTTACAATGTTGGCTGAATTGCCGGAAGTGCTTAACCCTATCAAAACATCCCCTGCAACACCGGTACCTTCAATTATTCTTGAATATATAACGTCGTAACTGTAATCGTTGGCAACAGCAGTTAAATAGGATGTGTTGCAATGTAACGCCTCGGCAGGCAATGCCTTACGGTTAATATAAAACCTTCCTGAGAATTCTGCTGCCAGGTGTTGCGCATCTGCCGCGCTGCCGCCATTGCCACAAAATAAAACCTTTTTACCATTGGTAAAAGCAGTGGTAATAACATCAACAGCCGCTGCAATTTTATGCTGTATCAATTCATCTTCCAGTAATTGTTGCTTTACATAGATAGAAGCAGCAATAATGTCATGTATCTTTTCTTTCATAAATAATTATTGTATCGTCCACGATGTAAGGCCCTGCTTGGTAAACTGGTATGGCTTTATTTCGCCGCCAAAAGTATTCAATGTTTCTATTACTTTATAACGTGTATTACCGGGGCAATAAAATGTCATGAAGCCGCCGCCGCCTGCCCCGCTTATTTTTCCACCTGTTGCACCGGCTTTTTTAGCTGCATCATATATCTCTTCAATACTGCTGTTTGAAATATTATGCGCCATCTTTCTTTTTTGCTCAAAACCATAATCAAGCACCTCCCCAATTTCGTGAAGCCGCCCTTTTAGCAAAGCTTCTTTCATCATCCTGGCCTGTTCTTTTAGCTGGTGCATCGCCTCTATTGATTTTTCATTTTTATCCAATACATTCTTTTGCTGCTCCTTAATAATGGTAGCGCTTTCCCTGCTGGTAGAAGTAAAATATAGTACAAGGTTATTACACAGTTCATTCAAATACTCCTGCTTTATGCGCAAAGGGTTCACAATTACTTTATCCCCCGCATAAAACTCCATAAAATTAACCCCGCCAAAAGTGGCGGCATATTGATCCTGTTTGCCGCCCGCCAGGCAGAGGTCTTTTCTTTCTATTTCATATGCATAATGCGCAATATCATACTCACCCAATGGCAGGTTAAGCATTTCTGCAAACGCACCGATAACAGCAACGACCAATGTAGAAGATGTTCCAAGCCCGCTGCCCGCAGGCGCATCAACATAAGTGGATAATTTAAAGTTGGTTAATGGTACTCCGTAATCTTTCTGTATGCGGTTATATACCCCTTTCAACAGGTCAAGTTTGCCATTTATTGGCAGTTCATTACTCCACTCAAACCGTTGTTCTTCTTTACGGTCTAACGCCTGTATTATTATGCCGCCTTCACCTCCCAACGGCTCAATACTGGCGAGAGCAAATTGGGATATAGTAACATTTAATATAGCACCCCCATACTCATCACTGTAGGGGCTCACATCTGTGCCTCCACCTGCTAAACCTATTCGTAACGGCGCCCTGCTTCTATATATCATACATGAGTTTAAAGTCCAAAAAATCAAATCCCAAAGTCCAAAGAACAAAAGAATTCAAAACTATATTTTAACCTCTCCGGGCAGACTTCATAATGACTTAATGACCCAATGACTAATCTGTCTATT
>JABDFW010000048.1 GCA_013286305.1 Bacteroidota bacterium | reverse complement strand
AAATTTCATGTAGCGCCAAGAAATGTAAACGACACTTTTTCGGTTGACGTATATAACCAAATGCTGCTGAAGGCTGATGAGGCCAAAGTGTTTTTTACCAAAGAGGATGTTACAAAATTTTCTGCTTACGCTACGCTGATTGATGACGAGATAAGGCAGAAACACACCGATTTTTTAAACCTTTTTACCAGCACTTACCAGCAACGTTTAAAGCAGGCGGATTCATTGGCTGATGTTGTTAGTGCTAAGCCGTTTAATGTAAACCTTCCCGAAAAATTTACCATAACAGAAGATACCAGCTTTCCCGCTAACCTTGCAGCTGCGCAAATAAAGTTGTATAAAATATTTAAAATGAATGTGCTGGGCGATATAGCAGATGACCTGCCGGATAATTACAGATCACTCACCCCCGTACAGCAAAAAAAATACGTTGATTCAGCAGAAGCGGCGTTTCGTAAAAAGAACCAGATGTCATTCAAAAGAAAAATAAATAATATTCTGCAAAACCCATACGGGATGGTGCAATATATGGGCAACATGTATTGCGAAACGATTGCCCTTTGTTTTGACCCGCATACGGAATATATGCCCAAAACAGAAAAAGAGAATTTTGAAAGTGAATTGGGCCAGCAACGTTTTCGTTTTGGTTTTAGCCTGGAAGAAGATAAAGACGGGGGCGCTTTAATTGGCAACCTTCAGCCGGGCAGCCCTGCTTATAAATGCGGAAAGCTTAATAAGGGTGATAAATTTATGGTTATACAATGGGCAGGCAAACAACCTGTAGATGTGTCAGGCAGCTCACCTGACGAACTAAGCACCCTTATAAGCCAAAGCAACCACGATACCATTTATTTTACCATGCGTAAAGCAAGCGGCACTATGGTGCAGGTTGCATTACTTAAGGAACAGGCCAAAGACGAGGGCGCTGATGAGGATGATAACAAAGTAAAAAGTTTTATACTAAAGGGCGCTGCTGCCATAGGGTATATTTACCTGCCTGCATTTTACGAAGACTGGGAAAGCGGGGATAATGGAAATGCCGGTTGCGCCAACGATGTGGCTAAAGAAATTGTAAAGCTTAAAAAGGAAAATATCAGCGGCCTTATCATAGACCTTCGTTATAATGGCGGTGGCTCAGTTGACGAGGCAAGACAGTTAGCGGGCATTTTTATTGATGTGGGCCCGGTAGCCCAGGAAAAAGGAAGGGACCCCAAACCTTATACCATAAAAGATGTTGACAGGGGCACTATTTTCGACGGCCCCCTGGTGCTGCTGGTAAATGGTTACAGCGCCTCTGCATCTGAGTTGCTGGCCGGCACTTTGCAGGATTATAACAGGGCTATCATTGTAGGCACACCCACCTATGGCAAAGCAACTGCGCAGGTAGTTTTTCCTATGGATACCACGGTAACCTATGAAAATTTTACAAAGCGGCAGACCGAAAATTATATTAAAATAACTATTGAAAGGCTGTACAGGGTTAAAGGTACCACCGCACAGTTTACGGGCGTACAGCCGGATATTATGCTTCCCGATATACTGGATGCTTATATAAGCAAAGAAAGCGATGAAGAATTTGCGTTAAAGCCTAATCTTATTGACGCTAATAAATATTTTCAGCCTTATCCTCCGCTGCCTGTTGCAACCTTAGCTGCTGCGGTAAAGCAGGAGGTTGATACTAGTGCATACTTTAGCGAAGTAAAAAATTTAGTAGCAGCCTATAGCCAAAAAAAGGCGCCGAAGGATGTATCGCTAATGCTGGCCAGCTTTATTGCTGACAATAATGAGCACACTACGGGTGATTTAAAGGATAAAAAATTTGTAACAAAAAACTTTACGGTACAAAATAATCAATATGAATTAGCCAGGCTGCAGGCAGACAGCTACTTAAGCCAGCTTAACGACGGCTTTAAGCAAATTATCAGCACCGATCCCTACATTGGCATAGGCTACGATGTATTAAACAGGTTAAAAAAATAAATAATTGTAAATAAGTAACCTTAAACCAAAACAATGAAAAAATATCTTTCACTTTTATTAGTAACATTGTTGTTGCAGGCACTAAATGTAAAAGCTCAAAATTACGATGACCCCGGCGTTTATGTTAAGGCCATTAATAAAACACAAGCCGATTTCAACAAGGCCTATATGTCGTATATAAGTGCGGCATGGCACAGCAACCGGGCGATGAAAATTGAAAAACTCCGCCAGCAGGTTATCGAAGACCTTACAACATGCAGGTATAAGTTAATTGATATCCCTTATTACAAACACGATAACTCACTACGCCAAAGCAATATTGATTACTTATGGCTTATGAATAAAGTGTTTAATGACGATTATTCGCATTTAGTTGATATGGAGGCTTTGGTTGACCAGTCCTTTGACAAAATGGAACTGTACCTGCTTTTACAGGAAAAAATAAATGATACCCTGAAGGCTGCTACTGACAGGATGGACGTTGCAGAAAAAAGTTTTGCCACAAAATACAATGTAACCCTTACAGATGATAAAAGCCAGCTTACCCAAAAAATGGAACTTGCCAACAAAGTAAGTAAGTACCACGACAAAGTTTATCTGCTGTTTTTTAAATGTGAATGGCAGGAGAGCCAGGTGATGGATAATATGGGCAAAAAAAATATCACAAAAACTGAGCAGGCCCGCAGCGCTTTGCTTAAATACGCGAACGACGGGCTTGCCGGGCTTGATTCCCTGGCCAGTTATGACAATGACCCGATAATTGCGGATGCCTGCCGCCAATCGCTTGCATTTTATAAAAAAGAAGCTGAAACAGAGTTTACCAAAATATCTGATTTCCTGCTGAAGGAAGAAGAGTTTACTAAAATTAAAGCCGCTTATGATGCCAAGCCACAAAACACAAGAACACAGCAGGATACCGACGCTTATAAAAAAGCAGAAGCTGATTTAAATACGTCTTTTGCAGTGGCCAACCAAACCTTTAAAGGTATTATTGCCGACCGCAACAAGGTTATCATAAACTGGAATAATGCAGAGGAAAAATTTAGTAACAAGTATATGCCATACTATTGACAGGGCTTGGCAAGTGCTGCCCAGGTAAATATGCATTTGGTTACCGTTTATTTCCAAGTATGAAATTGATGATCCTGTTTATCGGTATTTGGGCAACCTCTTCTTGTGGGCAGCAAACCTCACATATTGATAATAAATGGCTGCCGCATAAAACAGGGGGGACTGTTATAGTGCTGCAGCCATTATCCTACCAGGGTAAATTTCTCACAGGCCTTAAGGATTCTATCCCAAAATATTATCCGGTAACTGTAAATATTGCTGCGCCTGTTAACCTTCCTGGCAATGCATTTTATGCACCACGCAACAGGTATAAGGCAGATACTATCCTTAACTTTATACAGCAAATAAAACCAGCAGGCACACGGCTTATAGTGGGAATTACTGGTAAAGATATTTCTACAAGAAAAGGCAATAACGCAGATTACGGTATTATGGGCTTTGGATTTCAGCCCGGCTATGCCTGCGTGGTTTCCATATTTCGATTACAAGGCGATAATCCAACAGAAAAGCTGCTCTTTCAAAGGCTTTTAAAAACAGTACTTCATGAAATGGGGCATAATTTTGGGCTGGCACATTGCCCAAATAAACATTGTATTATGGCAGATGCGAAAGGTGAGCTGAACCAGGATAATGAAACAGGTTTATGTGATGTTTGCCAGAAGAAACTTAATTTACAACCATAAAAATTAAATCCAAATAAAACTGCCTTACACAAAAAATTAAAGCTGCATGAAAAAGTTAATACTCCCCTTCTTTTTGCTGATAGTTACATTATCTGTTTCAGTAACACGTGTAAAGGCACAAAGCGCCACGGATGATGCCGGGACTTATATGGCCGCCATAACCAATGCAGAAACAGATATGAACAGAACATACATGGCCTATGTAAGCACCGCCGCCCACAGCAGCCGCAAAAGAAAAATTGAAAGATTACGCGTGCAAACAGTTGTGAGCATCACAGATTGCAGGTATAAGATTACGGAATTGCCTTTATATAAAGGCGACAATTCCTTCCGCCAAAGCAGTCTTAATTATGTGCTGCTTTGTTATAAAGTTTTTAATGAAGATTATGCGCATATTGTGAATATGGAAGATATCGCCGAGCAATCCTACGATGCCATGCAGGCTTATCTTCTGTTGCAGGAAGCTACAAACGACACCCTGAAAGTGGCTATGGCACGCATGGCTAAAGCACAGCAGGATTTTGCAGCAAAGTATAATATAAAACTTGTTGACCAAAAAACAGAGCTTGACGATAAAATGGATGCAGCAGATAAACTGAGCAAATATCATGATAAGGTCTATCTGCTTTTTTTTAAATGCAGTTGGGAAGATGAGCAGCTTACCGGGGCAGTAAATAAAAAAAGTATAACTGCTATTGAGCAGGCAAGAAACGCGCTGGATAAATATGCCCTTGAAGGCATGGCTGCGCTTGATACACTGCGGGCCTTTGAAAGCGACCCTTCACTGTCAGTAGCCTGCAAACAGGCGCTTGCATTTTATAAAAAAGAGGCAGAAACGCAGATGCCGCAGGTAACAGATTTCTTTTTGAAAGAAGAAAATTTTGACAAGATAAAAAAAGCCATGGATGCCAAAGGCGACAGCCGTACGCAACAGGATGTTGACACTTATAATAAGGCGGTAAATGATATGAACGCAGGCGCTGACAAATATAACCAGGTAAACGCCGACCTTAACAATGGCAGAAGCCAGGTTATTAAAAACTGGAATGATACAGATAAATCATTTTTAGATACCCATACGCCATATTATAAAGGATAAACCCATAGTACGGATGACATCCTTTTTGCAAGGATGTCATCCGTACTTAATGGGTTTGGGGGCGAACCCGGGTATCTTACGGCATCGCCTCATCTGCCGGTAAATACCTTTACCTAAAATAAAAAATCTCAAATATTCCCTTACTCCTTTACTAGCTTAAGGCATTTCTTCTCTGCATCATTGTCCATTAAATTTACAATATATACTCCTTTCGCGTATTTACTCATCTCAATATTTACCACGTTAAGCCCAATAACTTTTTGCCCGCTCTGTACCTGGAGGATCTTTCCTGAAATATCGGTTATTTCAACGGTGTACTTGCCCGGTTTGGATGCAGTAAATGAAAGCGATGCTTGCATATTTGCGGGGTTAGGATACAATTTTATTTCGCCTGCTAATGTTTTCCCTGCTGTTGATGCGTCAAATGTATTGCTGTATGCAGTTCGCGATGCAGCGGCTGTTGTAAAGGTTTGTGTGCGCGAGTTAACCGAATAGCTTACTGTGCTGCCGTTTTTACATTTTGTGGACGTGCGCCATTGGTAAATTGTTGCAGGGGCCAAGCCTGTTATTGCCAGCGTGCCGTTATTTGAAAGAATGTTTTTAGTAATCAAGGTGGTGGTTCCTTTAACCCAGTACTGTACCCTGTAGCCAACCGCGCAAGCAACGGGATCCCAATTAAGGACAGACGAAGAATCTGTGATGTTTGTCGCAGCCAAGCCGGTCGTGGGAGGCGGGCAGGCGCTTATGGTAATAGCGTAGCCCGTGTCAGCATAGGCATAATAATTATACCCTGTTTTTAGTGTATCGGATGACCTGATGCGAAGCCGGTAGCCATTTGCACTGGCAAGCCCCGAGGGTATTGCAGCATTTATGGTTCCGCTGCCTGTTGAAACAACATTGCCTATTGTGGTGGGGTTAGTAAAGCTGCCTAAGTGGTCGCTTAATTCAGCGGTAAAAGTGTTGCTGCCCGAAAAAACCAATCCCGAAGAAGTAAACGGAATAGTTATGGTGGTGCTGGTGCAGGCAGTTGTTGGAAACACCGCCCCGACAGATATATACTGATCTGATAGTTTGCCAAAAAATATATTTTGTACGCCTGAGACATTGTTTGTAAAGCTACCATTGAGGTTGCCGAGGTTTGTAATACTGTGCATATAATTGCCGCAGGTATAAATAGTACCATTTACCACTTTTAATGAGGATGCCCAGGCCTGGTACCCATCCGTGCCCAAAAATGTTGCCCATTTAAAATTGCCGTTCAGGTCGGCCTTAGCAACATAAGCTGCGATTTCATTAACCGAATCAGCAGGGGCATACAATGATGAAAAGCCCCGGGAGTCATTGCCGGCACCGCATACATACAAATATCCGCTGTTATAGCAAACGCCGGCAGCGTAGAAATTATCTAATGAATCGCCAAAAAATTTATCCCATAAAAAACCACCGTTGTTAGTCATTTTTACAAGAAAGTTTGAAACAGTGGATTTCCCGGTATTGTGGCCAAGAATAAGCTGCGAAGTTGTCGTGGGCTGTACGATGGCATATACATTATTGCTATTATCAACCGCCAGCCTGTTGGCAGTGCCATAAGTACTGCCATCGTTAAGTGTGTTCTCAGCATTATTACACAACTCCTTAGCAAATTGCCATACGCCCGAGGGGGAAAGCTTCGCAATAAAAGTAGAGTATGACCACGGGGCTGAAGGATGGTATAATACGGAACCAAAACCACAATTATTATTTGCCAGGCCCAAAAGAAAAATATTATTGTTGTTGTCAGTTATTATTGCATTGCAATCTGTTACAACAGCCGCATTACTATCGGAGGCGTAATTTGACCATTTTAAAGTACCGGCCACGCTGTATTTAAGCGCAATAATATTAAGGTGGCTGTTATTATTTTGCGACACGGGTATCACATCTCCGCCAAGCGTAAAGGGGCTATTAATATTATTGGTGCCAAACACAAACGCCACAACAATATTATTACTTTTATCACTGGTTATTATTGGATTATATTCAACTAGGCCGGGGCCATAATAAGTGGTGTCGCCCGGGCCGACAACAATGCATGGAGATTGCTTACCCGTTTTAATCCAGCCTACACCGCCGTTTGTATTAAGTTTCGCGATAAAGATACCAATATCAATAGTAGAGGCTGTAAAAGAAGCGCTTCCTATATTATACGTGTAATCCGGGCCATAATCTGTTCCGCTGCCGCAGTTGTATGTTCCATTTGGCCTTGAATATTGCCCTGTTATAAAAATGCCGAGTGGATTTACGGTTAAATGCGTGGCAGCTATAAATCCGGCAGAAGGTGTTGATGGCTTTATGAGTTTATACCATAACAAATTTCCGGCATTATCGTATTTGGCAAGATAGCTGCCATTGCCTGTGGCCCTGTAAATGTTGTTTAAAAACAGTGAATCATTAAAATAGCCCAGCACGTAAACGTTACCGGATGTATCGGTTTCTGTATCGTACGCGAAATCGCTTTCATTTGCAGAAGAATCGCCATTTGGCTCGGCGTGCGCCCATTGCCATGTTTGTGAGAATGAACGGCAGTTAAAGAATACTAAGATTATTAAAAAAAGAAAAGTAGGTTTCATATAATCAGGTTTTGGTTATTATCCGGGGAATCATAGAAAGCAATTATTAATGTATGTAACGGCTGTAGCAAACTGTACCGCTAATTATTGCCGCACTTATAAATTTTCCGGCTGATTGTTCAGATAGACATTCCGGCATTCAAACAACACATCATTTAAGCCTGTGCTACCTCTTCTTTGATCAGGGTTTTCAGTTGTTCCGCAAGTTCAGGTGTAACGGCAACGCCGTGAACTGTAAGTGCATGTTCAGCAGCGTGACTTAAAACTTCCTCTTCTGTATTGGCGCTTATAACGCCTTTGCAATCAAAGCCTGCATCAGAGCAATGTAATGTTTTCATGATCTTTTGTTTTATGATTTTTTTATAAACCGCCGGGCGTCTTTTTAAGGTTTAGAGCGTCCGGAATCGGTTGATTCTGCAATGCAATATTAAACAGGCTGTATGCATACAAACGGTATCAAAAGATACATAGCTAAAAAATTTTATAAAGAAATATTGAAGGGAGGCTGCCGGCTTAGCAGCAGGGAAAATACTATCCGGTTAAATGACCAATGACTCCTGTTTTATCCACCAGCAAAACAGGCATACAGGATTATAATAACTCAACAGCTCCGCGGAATTGTTTTATTTTTTTATCCTTTTCAAATTGCTTAAGTATGCGGGATATCACCACCCTTGTTGTACCAAGTTCATCAGCCAGGTTTTGGTGGGATAAATATATTTTACCCGGCCTGTTTCCTCCCTTTCGTTTCAAGTATTCCATTATCCGCACATCTATATGGTCAAATGCAAGCCTTTGTAACGAGCCGACCAGTTCGTCATAGCGGCTTCTAAACATTCTCAAAATATATTTATTCCATGAAGGGTATTTTAACTGCCATTCATTGATAAGGCTGGCGGGGAAAATGAGCGCGTCTGTAGGTTCTATCGTAATGCCGTGAGATGTGCTTTTATTATCAAAATAAGCCGCGGCGAGCGACATGGTACAGGTTTCTTCGGCACGAACATAGTACAGCAGTATTTCACGGTCTTCATTTTGCTGAAAAACCCTGATGGCGCCTTTAATAACAATTGGCAAAAACTTTACATACTGGCCATCCCGTACTATCACATCCCCTTTATTAAACGATACCACCTTTCCATGCTCAAGTATTTCCTGCTGCAGGCCGGGTTCGGTGAAAAAATGGAGGGTTCTAAATAACTCATTCATATTTGTAATGATGAAGGCTTAAAAAATAAAATGCCGTAAAATGTTTGGTTAAATTCAACCGAAGATAATCCTTTTGAAAAGATGTCATCCGTATTTGATGTGCCTTTAAGAGACCGAAAACAAATGCTGGCAAATTCGCTTATCTTTATTACATGGCGCAGGAAGATAAATTTAACTGCATAGCCCTGAATGCGAGAGTTTCAAGTTCGGTTTTGGGAAGGGCTTGGGCTGAAATGCCCTTTCCTACTTGACCTATAAAATAAAATCTACCCCACTCTTTTGATAGCTTTTATGTAAAATTAAAAATCGGAAAACTTGCTTAATTTGCAAGAAGATGTAAGGAGGCGCGTCGTTTGCATCGGCAACCTCCAATTCGTACATTTGTATTGATTCGCAATTCGTAGATGCTACTGACCTCCACCTTACGCCCTGTTCAAAGCCTCCGGTATAAGCCTGCCTGCTTTGGGTGCGTTTTTTTCAATGGTCTCGTGGTATTCGGCATCTTCATTCACCTGCCAAAGGTCGTATAGCTGTTTGCCTGCGAGTATATTTTTTACAGCAAGCATAGCAGTCATCATGCTGTGGTCCTGGTTATTGTATTTGTGCATGCCATTGCGGCCAATAAGGTGCAGGCCCTGGTATTCGGCCAGCCCTTGCTTTATGGTTTCCACCCGTTGCTTATAAGCCTGGTCATAAACGGGGTAAGCCTTTTTCTGCCGCACCACGTAACCATCTACTATGTCAGCCTGGGCGGCAAGGCCAATTTGTGCTATTTCCACTTTGCCAATATTAATCAGGTCAGCATCGGCCATATTCCACATTCCGTCGGTATCAAAGCAAAAGTACTCAAGCCCATAACAGGCCATTGATGGATCGGGCACCATTTCAGGGCTCCACGACTTAAAGTTCTGTATGCGGCCCACTTTTACTGACGGGTCATGAATATATATCCAGTTATCAGAGAAAATATGTTTGTCCTTTAAAATAAGTATCACGGTAATAAAATCCCTGTAACTCAGTGCGGCGGCGGCATTCATTGCTTCCTCAGCCGGGGCAGGAGAAAGCGACGCAATCAGTTCCCGCATAGGTGCTGAGGAAATAACATGGTCAAAACCCGTATATCTTTTACCATTATTTATCTCGATGGCCCATTCATCATTTTCCTGGTAAATGCCTGTTACCCTGGCACCCATTTCAACTTTTACACCCATTGCTTTGCTTTTGGCAGCACATACTTCCCACATCATACCCGGCCCAAGCCTGGGGTAACGGAAAGTGTCAATAAGGGTTTTAATAACGCTGTGCTTGTCTTTGCTTTTGGGGTGGAAAAGGGCGTTCTTAATAGTGCTGCTAAGCGATAATCCCTTTATGCGCTGGGCAGCCCAGTCGGCAGATATTTCTTTGCAGGATATGCCCCAAACCTTTTCAGTATAGGTTTTAAAAAATATGTTGAAGAGCCTTTTACCAAACTGGTTGCTAACCCAATCTTCAAAATTGGTAGGGTTCTTCACCGGGAAGAGTTTGGCCCGCAGGTAACTAAGCATGCAAAGGCCCGATTCTATAATGCCCAGCTTCTTCAACGCATCAAATGCAGCAAGCGGGTAACTGAAAAACTTTTTGCCATAGTATATGCGGGAACTGCGTGGCCGCTGCAGCATGTCGTCGCCAAGTATCTCTGTCCAAAAATCTTCCACCTCCTGCGATTTGCTGAAAAACCGGTGGCCCCCAATATCAAAATGGTAGCCTTTATAAGTTTCGGTTCGCGATATGCCGCCAACATACTCGGGGTCTGCTTCAAATACCGTAACATCCTGCCCCGCCTGGCCTAAAAGGTAAGCAGCAGTTAACCCGGCAGGGCCTCCCCCAATAATTCCTATTTTCTTTTTCAATTGCATGTTTAATATAAAAGCCCGTAAGCTATTTTTTATCAATAATATCCTTTGTTTCCGTTACCTGTACCGCAACATTTTCTGTTGCCGGGCGTGCCCATTTCTTAAAGATCCAGGCGCTGCTTACTCCTGCTGCGCTGCCAAATATGGCGCCTGCTGTTACGTCAAAAGGGTAGTGCACCCCCACATAAACCTGGGCAAAGCAAATAAGGGCCGCCCAAAACCAAAGCCAGTACCATTTTTTCCCTGTCATGCTTAAAATGGCGAAAAACCAAAAAGCAGCCATACCAAAATGGTTGGATGCATGGTTTGAGGGGAAAGAAAGCTGCCCCCCGCAATCAACTACATGCCGTATAATGGGCTGCAGGTCAGGCGCATGGCAGGGGCGCAAACGGCCAACCAACGGTTTTATAACAGAAGCCGCAACATAGTCGGTAAACCCAACAGTTGCAACACTTAACAGTATAAATTTAATGGCATATTTTATATGGTATCTCAATAGCCAGAACAATAAAAAAGCATATAAAGGTATCCATGTGAGTGGGTTACGCAGAAATGGCATTGCTACATCAAAAAAACCATTAGCCAGCCCGTGATGTATAAAAGTAAATAACTGCTTGTCAACAGTATCCAGCCATTTCAAAAAGGGCATCCAAAAAAATTTTCGCAAAGGTAAGCTTTCAGGGTTAAATAAGCGGTTACGGCAAAACGATATTGCAAGCGGGCTACCGGGATAAATGCATTGGCTTGTATATACTGCTGCTTTTCAATAAAAAAAGGCAGCAAAACCTCACGTTTTACTGCCCGCATAAATAAGTTAAAGTTTGTAATTAATGCTGGTTACCCTTACCATCTGTAGTATAAGCCCCAATATCGTTATTATAAGTAGGGTTGCCTTTACCAATAGTAGGTGAGCCTGCCTTTACATGAAAATCGAAATTTGACGGAACTATCCTGAGAGAAGGATCCGGAGGTGTAGTATAACCTACAAACATAGGATCTAAATTTCCCGTGGCGGTTGAAATAAGGTCAGAGCTTTGCGGTTTGCCTAAAGAACCGGGAGGATAGAAAAAGCCGCGTAATGAATCTACGGTTGCATAAAAAAAGTTATTTCCGTAAGATACATTGGCTATATCTGCCGAAGGAGTAATATCCAAACCGTAGTAATTGTTCACAAGCAGGTTATTAAAAAATTTTCCGGCACTACCGGCATCACAAAGAATGCCTCTTCCTGGTTCTGCTGCGCCCCGCCTGAACCCATTGTCCACGCAGGTATTATTATACACTACAACATTCGTTTGGGGGATAGTGACCGTAGTACTGGTATAATCTTTAATAGCGCTGCCTGCACCGCCCCACAGTACATTATAGGCTACTGTGCCTGTTACACCGGTATGAAAATCAATTGCGTCCCCGTCTGTAGTGCCATTCCCCATAAATGTATTACGCAAAATGGTAACCTGGGCTGCTGCATAAACACCTATCGCATTGTCCTGGCCGCCGATAAACCAACAATCCTCTATATCTACTATTATATTTGAACTGATACCAATTGTTTGCCTCGTGCCCCCGGAAGAATCAGGGCCGCCTGTCCAATTGATCTTAGTCCAGAGAAAAGTTACCGCTTTGGCGCTGTCGCACTGAAACCCGCCCCATTGCCCTGGTTGCTGAACAGGTGCTGTAAAAACTACCGGCTTGTCTTTAGTACCCTGGGAAAGGATAGTACCCTGGATATAAAAAGCGCTGTTATTTACTACGTTAATTGTAGCCCCTGCCTGCACTACCAATGAATCAGAGGGTAGAACAGTAATATCCCCGCTAACTGTATAAGTAGAATCCGCGAGCATTACACCTTTAACTGCACCGCCTTTTAGGGTGGTACCTGTAATAGCCTCGGCGGGCAATTGTGGTTTAGTGTTTGTAGTAACAGAGCTTTTAGTGCAGGAAGTAAAAATTAAAGCAGCTGTCGCGGCAGCGGCTGTCATTTTCGTAAATTGTCGTAATGTTAAACTGAGTGTTTTTTTCATATTTGTTGTTGTTTTTTATGTTTAAATAATTCAATTAATTAATGCGAATACCTTATACCTAAATTATAACTGGCCCTATAAATGTTTGTAGCCACAACGAGCGTTCCCTGGGATTTAAGTGTAGTTGGCGTGTTAAGAAGATTATTGAATTTTCCAAAAATGGTAAAATGCTTGTGAATATCTTTTTCAAGCGAAAAAGCAAGTGTTGACATAGGAGTTTGATAATAATCCGATTGATAGTAAACAGCAACTTCAGCCAGGGTCTTTCCCTGGTATCCATAAGCGAGTTGGGCAAAAAACCCGTGCCTTACATTTTTATATAATAATGAAACATTTAAAATATGATCAGCCTGGCCCTGGAGAGGGCGGGTTTCGTTTACATGCAGGCTGTCAATCTGGGGCAGATTTGGATCATGGTTTGCCTTATAATACAATATTTTAGGGGAAGTAATAGCCGAATGGGTATATGTATAATTACCGGTAATTCCAAAATTGCCCCAATATTTTGTAAAGGCCAATTCAGCTCCGTAAGTATGTGCTGTACCAAAGTTGGAAGGTGTATATTCTATTTGCCCGCCACTTACACCTTGTAATGCCAGCTCTATGGGGTTTTGAATCCTTTTATAAAATACCCCTGCAAATATTTGTTCATCTTCTTTGGGGTATAATTCGTAACGTATATCATAATTATCGGCAACCGCATGTTTCAAATAAGGGTTACCCACCTCGTTAAAGTCAACTCCCCTGATGGTATAGGGTACCAGTTCATAATAATTGGGCCTTGAAATTGACTTAAAATATGAAAGGCGCAGGTTTTCTTTAAGCGAGAGCCGGTACTTTAGATAAATGCTTGGCAGCACATCGGTATAAACAATATTAGCGGAAGTTAAGGCAGTAAGGCTTTGTGTGTTTATATTAAAGTTTTGCTGCGTATTTTCTACCCGTGCACCACCCCCCAGGTCAAAATTCTTTTGGTGAAATTTAGCCATAACATACCCGGCTGCAACCTTTTCACCGGCTGTGTATGAGTTAGGGTCGTATGCGTTAGAACCTTGTGCATTAAAAACACTCCACTGGGCATCATAAATATTCGTCCAGGCGGGCTTGCCCCCCGTTGAACCACCGTTTCCATTGGTTGTGGGAGGGTTTAACTGGTACATATCCTGGGAGTTAAACCTTGATTTTGAACGGTATAATCCCCCTGCCTTTATCTCAAGCTCATTAGGTTTTAATTTTGTACGCCAGGTTAAATTTATTATCCCGGTATAGTCTTTATCATCGTTTTTTTGCCATATACGCGAGATGCCATCAAAATAAGTTCCGGTCCTGGTCAAATTTGAGTTAATAAGAAAATCTGTAGTTATCTCTGCTCTGTCTGGAGCCCGTTTCCCTGCCTCAGAAAGTACACCGGCCCAATCGAGTATTAAATTTTCAGATAAAAGGTGTTGCCCCGATATTTTTAAGTTCTCAATATGTTCATGCTGGGTGAGTGACCGGTAATTTGCAAAAACCTGTCCTGTTCCCGGGCCGGTCCTTCCGGTTCCTTCTAGGGTAGTATCCTGGCTAAACCGGGTTTGCGCAAGGTAACTGTATATATATACATTGTTGATGCTGATACGGTTGTTTTTATTAAACACATAATCAACATGAGCAACCAACCCGTTATTAAACTGTTGTGTATAGCCATTATAATTAGATACATCAATAGCATGCAGATCATTGGAAACCGCCTCGTTTACCGGTGATACAGAATACAGGGAACTAATGTTGCCATAATATTGGTTTTGTGCATTATCCGCTATAATAATACCTAACTTATTTTTGAAAAAACGATGGGTATAGGTAAAGCCTAAAGTTCCTGTAGGCGGTGCCTGCTGATATTGAAAATCAAGGTTTGATCTTGAGAAATCACCCGGCTGCGTTACATACCCACGAGGGTTACGCTGAATGGGGCTAAGTGGTTGAATCTGTGATTTATCAAAGCCAATATATTTTTCATCCCAAAATAATTGACTGTACCCTACACTTGCAGTTGCTTTGAAGCTGGCATTATCAGGTGCATCTTTAACAACCATATTAACCGTACCGCCAATAGCATCTGCTTCCATATCAGGAAGAAGGGACTTGCTGATCTCAATACTGCTTAAAATATCTGATGGTATAATATCAAGTTGTACAAACCTGGCTTTTTCATCGGGGCTGGCGATCTTTATTCCATTAACGAGTGTATTGTTATACCTCGGTTCCATACCACGGATAACTGAATAAGCTTCATCCCCGCCACTTGAACGCTGGATGGTTACACCGCTCATACGCTGTAATACGTTGGCTGCGTTAATATCCGGGGAACGTACCATTGCCTGGGCCGATATAACATTGGTTACATTGGCTGCATTCTTTTCCCTTTGACGGGCACCAGCTTCTTCTTCTTTATTGAACCTGCTGAATATTGTTACTGAATCAAGGGTGTTTATCTTTTGATCAAGTGCGGCATATAATTTGAGGTTTTGGTTGGCTTTAAGTGAAATATGCTGAACGATGGTATCATATCCTACATTTTCAAAAGTAATGTCATATTCACCTGCGGGAATACCCGGTATCTCAAAATCCCCTTTACTGTCCGCAGCTTTTTGAATACTCAGTTTTACAATGGAAACTGATGCTCCGGGAAGCCCCTCCTTTGAATATGCATTAAGTATTCTGCCGGAAATTTTACCCGTTTGAGAATAGGCGCTCTCTATTAAAATAACTGGCAGAAGAATTAATAATATAGCTTTGATAGTGTAGCTCACGGTTATAAATATTTTCGCACAAAATTGCGGTTGTAACCGTACGTAAAAACCGGGCAAATATGATTTAATATTTAAGTAATAATTTGATAATCATAAAGTAATAATAATTAGCAAGCTTCAGAATTGCTTCAGAATATTTTCATACTTTGTTCACATTATCACATACTTTTATATATTATATTCCCATATTTTTAAAAAAAATTACCGTGAAAAAAAACCTTTTAAAATTGTCTTTTTTAGCAGTGCCATTTTTATTTAGTTATGTAACTAAAGCGCAAACCTCAGGCACCTATTCTTTAGATAAAACCATAGCTGTTCCGGGAGATGGCGGCTATGATTATCTATCAATTGACGAAGCAAACAGGCACCTGTTTGTTTCGCATGGCACTTCAGTAAATGTGATTGATCTTAAAACGGAGCAGGTCATTGGCTCAATTGATAACATGAAAGGCGTGCATGGTATAGCCGTGGATAATGCGGTAAACAGAGGCTTTATAACCGATGGCAGGGATAATTCAGTGGTTGTGTTCGATCTTACCACTTTTAAAACAATTACCACTATTCATGTAACTCCTAACGGGCCTGATGGTATTATGTTTGACCCCGCTTCAAAACGGGTTTTTGCTTTTTGCGGCGATGGCAATGCTGCTTCAGTTATTGATCCGAATACTTTAACTGAAATAGGGACAGTTGACCTGGGCGGAGGGCCCGAATTTGCAGTGCCCGACGGCAAAGGGCTGATATTTAACAACCTGGAGGACAAAAACAGCCTTAATGTTATTGATGCAAGTGCAATGAAGGTTATACATAATTATCCTTTATCGCCTTGCGGCGGCCCAACCGGCCTTGCATTTGATGCGCAACACCAGCGGGCATTTACCGGCTGCCGCGAAAATAAAGGGATGAGTGTGGTTGATGTAAATAGCGGGAAAGTAATTACTACTTTGCCAATTGGCGCAGGCGTAGATGCAGTTGTTTATGATGCATCAACCCAGCTTATTTTTTGTTCGAACGGAGATGGCACCACTACCATTATTAAACAGAATTCAGCGGATGATTATTCTGTAGTACAAACCTTAAAAACGCAGTTCCGTGCAAAAACAATGGCGCTTGACAAGGTTACACATAAAATATATTTAAGCGCACCTAAATTTGAAAGCGAAACAGGGCCAAGAAAAGTAATACCGGGCTCATTTACCGTGTTTGTATATAAAATGAATTAGGGGGGTAAATTAACCCTTAGCTTCTATATCATTATTTGCAAATAGAATTAGCGGATGCCTGTTTAAACAGGCATCCGTTTTTATTTTGACGTATTATAATAGTCATTGCCAGGCAAACTTCTGCCTTTCGTAAATAATGCACGGAGGTTCTAAATTACCGTTTAAAAACAGGGTAAAATTTCCATTCATCCTTATTAATTTCTATTTATTACTGTTCTATTGCTAAGTTTGTTTATAAAACCAGCGGCATATAGTAATATTTTTGTAACAGGAGGCAGTTAACTACGTATATCTTTTTTTGTATTTTTATATTGATTTATAAAAAGGGAATACTTAAAACATGAAATTTTGCGCTGCCGGTTCAAGAGGCTGCATTATCGTTGATAGCCGGAATGCCTTAAAAAATTATAGTGGATTATTAAAGTAATTTATCTATAGTAAAGATTGCTTTATGGTGAGAAAAAAGATTTTGTTTCTAATAGGTTCGCCTAATCAAACTACTCAAATGCACCAGGTTGCTTCCGGGCTTCCTGACTACGATTGTTTTTTCAGCCAGCTATTCAGTGATGACAGGTTAGTAAAAATGTTTTTGCGAAGCGGTATGTTAGATACTACCATTCTTGGGGGAGAATTTAAAAGAAAGGCTGATGCCTATCTTAAGGAACATAACCTGCCCAATGATCATGCAGCATCAGTATATAATAATAAATACGATCTCGCTGTACTTTGTTCCGACCTGATCGTTACTAAAAGGCTTAGAAACTTAAAAACAGTTTGGGTGCAGGAAGGAATGACCGACCCTCTTAGAAGCTGGGGGAAATTAATTAACCGTTTAAACCGGCCGGGCTATCTTGCTTTTAACACGGCGCTTAACGGCGGTTCAAATATTTGTGATATTTATTGTGCGGCATCAAGCGGTTATAAAGACCAGTTTGTAAAATTGGGTACAGACTCCTCAAAAATATTTGTAACAGGCATTCCTAATTATGATAATGTGCAAACTTTCCGCAACAACGATTTTCCTTACCGCCATTATGTAATGGTCGCCACTTCTGATATAAGGGAAACATTCAACGTTGATAACAGGGAAAAGTTTATTGGTAATTGCGTAAAGGTTGCAAATGGCAGGCAGCTTATTTTTAAGCTTCACCCCAACGAAAATAAGGAACGCGCGGTTGGCGAGATACAAAAATACGCACCCTCAAACACCCTTATATATACAGATGGCAATACCAACCATATGATAGCAAACTGCGATGAGCTTATTACGCAATATTCAACAGTGGTTTATATTGGCATTGCTTTAGGCAAAAAAGTGCATTCATATTTTGATGTTGAACACCTTAAAAGATTAACCCCGGTTCAAAATGGTGGTACATCAGCTTCTGCCATCGCGGAAATATGCCGCGGTTATGTTGAATTTAAAGGAAGCAGGGGCGAGTTTCTTCAAACATTTAAATTACCGAAGCTTCAATTTGCTTAATGGCAGGTGTTCAGCCAAATATTGTAACTGTTATTCAAACAAGAAAAGGTTCGTCAAGATTGCCCGGTAAAGTGCTGATGCCTTTAGCGGGCAAAACACTTTTTGTAAGGCAGGCAGAGCGGGTGCTTGCTTCAAAATTATGCGGCACAGTAGTGATAGCTACCACAACAGATACAGGTGATGATATTATTGAGGAAATAAGCAAGCAGGAGGGGTTTGAGTGCTTTAGGGGTGATACCTTAGATGTATTAGACCGCCATTACCAGGCAGGCTTAAAATACAATTCAAATGTGGTGATCAAAATTCCAAGCGATTGCCCTTTAATAGACCCAAAGATCATTGACCGCGTGATTGCTTATTATCTTGATAACAAACAAAGCTTTGATTATGTAAGCAACCTTCACCCGGCCACATATCCTGATGGCAATGATGTTGAAGTGATGAGCATGGGGGCTTTGGAAGCTGCATGGAAAAATGCGGATAAATTGTTTGAGCGCGAACATACTACGCCGTACATTTGGGAAAGGCCTGAAAAATTTAATATTGGTAATGTTGTGATGGAAAATGGGAAAGATTATTCAATGATCCACCGCTGGACAATAGATTACTACGAAGATTATCTATTTATAAAAAGCGTTTTTGAGGAGTTATATCCCCATGATCCTTTATTCTCCTGCCAGGATATTCTTAATTTACTTCAAAAAAGAGAGGATATATATAACATCAACCATAAGTTTGCAGGAGTAAACTGGTACAGGAACCATCTTGATGAATTAAAAACGGTTTCGGCCGAACAAACAAAAATTATTGAGCAGTAGTATGACAAAAGACAAATTGGAATCGCTTCAATCAGTTGCTTTAAAAGTAAGGGAGCATATTATTGGTATGTCCACAGGCGGTGGTTGTTTTATTGGCGCATCTTTATCCTGCGTTGAACTGGTGGTATATCTTTATTCTGAATTTTTGAATATTGATCCATCCAATCTTAAAAACCCCGACAGGGATTATCTTTTCTTATCAAAAGGGCATGATGTGCCTGCATTATACGGCACGCTTGGCGAATTAGGGTTTATAGATCTTTCAAGATTAAAAAATCATCTTCTTACAAATGATTCTGTCTATTGGCACCCAAACAGGAATATTCCAGGGGTAGAGTTTCATTCGGGTTCCCTGGGCCATCTGCCTTCGGTTGCTGCTGGTGTAGCGCTCGACTGCAGGCTGAAAGACGAGCCAAATCAAATTGTTGTTATAACCGGTGACGGCGAACTGAATGAGGGCAGTGTTTGGGAGACGATATTGGTTGCAAATGCATACAAGCTTAATAACCTGACCATTATTGTTGACAGGAACCAGTTCCAGGCAAACATCAGGACAGAAGAACTGGTACCACTGGAACCGCTGGAGGATAAATTCAAAGCCTTTGGCTGCGAGGTTAAAAGAATAAATGGCCATAATTTTATGGAGATTGAAGAAGCGCTGAAAGGCATACCTTATACCGGCAATAAGGTAAATGTAATAATAGCCGACACAGTAAGAGGAAAAGGCCTGCCAAGCATTGAAGCTAAAGCCGACAGGTGGTTTTGCGCATTTACAGAAAAAGAAACCGGGCAGTTGATGGAAGAACTGCATGGCCATGCAAAAGCATTTATTGAATCAGAAACTTTAATAGTACGATAGATGGGTTACGAAGAACTGCTGTTGCAAACAGCACAGGATGACGAAAGGATAGTTGTTATGACGGCGGAAAACCGGGCATTAGTGCGCAATATGCCCAAAAACCTTGGCGCCCGCTTTATTGATACCGGTATTACCGAACAAACAATGGTTGGTATGGCTGCGGGCCTTGCATTGCGTGGGCGCATACCTGTTGTTCATGCGCTGGCACCATTTTTAACCATGCGGGCCTTTGAATTTATACGCACCGATGCAGGCATAGCAAACCTGCCCATAAAGTTAAGCGGGTTTATTCCGGGGTTCTTGTCAGATGGCAATGGCCCAACACACCAGGCCATTGAAGATATTTCCATTATGCGCGGCATACCTGGTATGGAAGTTTATTGCCCCGCCGATGAAGATGATCTTGTAAAAATGCTTCCGCATATTTGGCAAACACCTAACCCCGCCTATGTGCGCATCAACCACAAAAAAGGCAATTACGATCATGCCCCGTTTGAACCAGGTAAAGCGGAAGTAATAAGCGAAGGCCGCCATATTACTTTTTTGGTACATGGTTTTTTACTGGGCAATGTGCTGGAGGCAAAAGAAATATTGAAAGATGAGGGCGATGCAGCAGGATTATCTGTGGGCGTTATTAACATGCGTACCCTTAAACCGGTTGACGAAGAAATAATTATAAACAGCGTTAAAAACAGCGAAGCGCTTGTAATAGTGGAAGACCATTTTGCGACAGGCGGCTTATATTCAATAGTAGCAGAAACACTTTTAAAACACAGGATCACTGCCCCGGTACTTCAAATAGCATTAAACAAATGGTTTAAGCCGGGATTGCTAAATGAGGTGCTGGAATTTGAGGGCTTTACCCCTGCGAAGATCGCCCATAAAGTGAACGCCTTTTACAGGAGCGGCACAATTGCTGAAACTTTTGGACTAAATAAATAATTACAAATGCCTAACAAGATTGCTTTTAACGAAGACTACCCTGTAATAACAGAGTCTGACAGGTTGTACGAGCGTGCGTTAAAGATAATGACACCTGTAACACAAACACTTGCCAAAGGGCCGGGCCAGTATGTAAATGGTGTTGCGCCAAAATATGTAAAAAAAGGCAAGGGCGCCCATATTTGGGATGTGGACGGTAACGAATATATTGATTATAACATGGGCATTGGCCCGCTTTCTCTGGGGTATTGTTACCCAAAGGTGGATGAAGCCATCATAGCCCAATTAAAGGATGGCATCACCTTTTCGCTGATGCATGAGTTGGAGGTTACCTTAAGCGAACTGGTTCATAAGATCATACCCAATGCCGAATCCATCCGCATAAGTAAAACAGGTGCGGATGTTACCAGCGCGGCCGTAAGGGTGGCACGTGCTTTTACAGGCAGGTCAAAAGTGTTATGCTGCGGTTACCACGGCTGGCACGATTGGTATATTTCCGTTACAAGCCGTAACAAAGGAATACCCGAAGGTGTTAAGGAACTTTCTGCAACGTTTGAATACAATGATATTGAATCGGTAAAGGAAGGGCTTGATGAAGATACAGCCTGTGTTATACTGGAACCATTTGTATTTGAAGCCCCAAAAAACGATTTTCTGAAAGAACTGAAAGCGGTTTGTGAAGAGAACGGTACCCTGCTGATATTTGATGAAATGTGGACAGGGTTCAGGATAGCAGTTGGTGGTGCGCAGGAATATTTTGGTGTAACGCCCGACCTTGCCTGTTACTCCAAAGCTTTTGCCAATGGCATGCCTATTTCCCTGTTAACAGGCAGGAAAGATGTGATGCAGCTTTTTAATGAAGATGTTTTCTTCTTTACCACATTTGGCGGCGAAGCGCTTTCACTTGCTGCGGCGGTGGCCACTATTCATGAAATGATTGAAAAGAACGTACCTGCATACCTTGCTGAAAAAGGCAATGTATTAAAAAAAGGGTACAATGCCATTGCAGAAGAACTGGGCATCAGCCATTATACAAAATGCGTTGGGTACGATTGCCGTTCATTGATTACGTTTGATGCATCGGCAGGCAACCCGCTTGAAGTAAAATCATTTGTGCAGCAGGAACTGATAAAAAAAGGCATTCTTTGGTCAGGGTTTCACAACATGAGTTTTAGTCACACCGATGAAGATATAGCTTACACCTTAAAAGCTTACCGCGAGGTTCTTGCATTGCTTAAAGATGCTATTGCAAAAAACCAGGTTGCCGCTCTGCTAAGGGGTAAACCCGTTGAGGCGGTATTCAGGAAGATCAGTAATTTTAATATGAAACCAAAATTAAAGGTTTAGGAAATAAGGTTTAGGGTGCAAGGCATTATGCTGTTCCTAAACCTTATACCCTATGCCTTACATCTTATTATGGAGCTTTTTTCTTTAAAAGGCAAAACAGCTATTGTTACAGGTGCATGCGGCTTACTCGGAAAGCAACATTGTTATGCGCTTGCCGAAGCCGGCGCTAATGTGGTTGTAGCGGATATAAGCGAAGATATGTGCTCAGCCTTCGCATCCTCGCTGGGTGCAGGCCATTTAGGCGTTGGCTTTGATGTTACCACCCCTTCATCCATCCAGGCTGCCAAAGAGAAGATAATGGAGAAATATAACCGCATTGATGTGCTTGTTAATAATGCAGCTATTAATGACATGTTTGAAAACCCTTTACTGGCGGGTAAACAATCAATGTTTGAAAATTATCCCCTGGAGATGTGGGACAGATCATGGCGTGTAAATGTAAGCGGGGTGTTTTTGTGTTCGCAAATATTCGGCAGCGTTATGGCAGAGCAAGGTTCCGGCAGTATTATTAATATTGCATCTACTTATGGTATTGTTGCCCCCGACCAGAGTATTTATAAGAACGAAAAGGGCGAGCAAACGTTTTATAAATCGCCTTCCTATCCGGTAACAAAATCAGCTGTTATCGGGTTCACCAAATTTCTTGCATCCTATTGGGGCAATAAAAATGTAAGGGTAAATACACTTTCGCCCGGCGGTGTAGAAAATAGCCAGGACGAATTTTTTAAAAACAATTATGCCGGCAAAACGTTACTGCACCGTATGGCTGCGCCAACAGATTATAAGGGCGCGATTGTATTTCTTGCAAGCGATGCTTCGGCTTATATGACAGGGGCAAACCTGGTAGTGGATGGCGGATGGACGGCTATTTAAAATAAACAGCATGGATGAAAATTTACTGAAAGAAAAAGCAGCCAGGATAAAACTACTCTTAACAGATTCAGATGGGGTGCTTACTGATAACGGAGTGTATTATTCTGCTGATGGGGAAAAAATGAAACGGTTTTCAATCCGTGATGGCATGGGTGCAGAGCGGTTACGAAAATTATGTAATATTGAGACGGGTATTATAACAGGCGAAACTTCCCCGTCGGTAATAAAACGGGCTGAAAAATTAGCTATAACAGAATTACATTTGGGGATTAAAGATAAAGCCGGTGTATTATACGAAATTTTGGAAAGAAAGAACCTTAGGGCGGATGAGGTGGCTTTTATAGGGGACGACGTAAATGATCTTGCGATAATGGCACTTACGGGGTTTACCGCCTGCCCTTCGGATGCCATGATACAGGTAAGAAGAAAGGTTGATTATATTTGTGAAAATAAGGGCGGGGATGGGGCGTTTAGGGAGTTTGCAGAATTCATTATTTCATCACAAAACAAAGAATGATTGATATCTAATTAAGTCTTCAGTTAACCATAAACTAAAAACATATGAAAAAGGTAAAGCTCAGCGGAAACAGGAGTATTGGGGAAGAGGAGCCCATTTATATTATCGCAGAAATAGGCATTAACCATAATGGTTCTCTTGATATTGCAAAGAAACTTATTGACGAAGCTGCGGCTGCAGGGTGCGATGCTGTAAAATTTCAGAAACGTACGCCCGAACTGTGTACCCCAAAAGACCAGTGGCATATTCTCAGGGATACTCCCTGGGGGCAAATGACTTATATCAACTACCGGCACATGGTAGAATTCGGGTTTGATGAATATGATGCCATTGATAAACATTGTAAAGAAAAAGGGATTGACTGGTTTGTATCATGCTGGGACGAAGAAGCTGTTGACTTTATAGAGCAGTTTAATCCCAAGGTTTATAAGTTCGCATCTGCCTCCCTTACAGACCATGCGCTGATTGAAAAAGTGAAGCTGTTGGGTAAGCCTTATATTTTATCAACCGGTATGTCAACCATAAATGAGATACGGGAAACTATTGAAAAATTTGGTACGGATAATTTACTTATCGCACATTCAACTTCAGCTTATCCCTGCCCGCCAAAAGAGCTCAATCTTAAAATGATAAAAACGCTTGAAGGGCTTTATCCCACAACCCCAATTGGCTATTCAGGGCATGAAACAGGGCTTGCTACAACAGTAGCAGCCGTTGCTATGGGCGCCTGCTTTGTTGAAAGGCACTTTACCCTCGACAGGGCTATGTGGGGGTCAGACCAGGCTGCTTCAGTAGAACCGCAGGGCATGCAAAGGCTTGTGCGTGATATTCGCGATGTAGAGCTCGCCATGGGCGATGGTGTAAAACGCGTTTATGAAAGCGAGCTTGGCGCTTTAAAGAGATTAAGAAGAAAAGCATCGGCAGTTAATAGCTGAATATAGCAGAACAATGGATCATATAGTTTATTATACAACGGGCATCCTGGTTATTAGTGTATTTGTTTTTATAATACTTGAAAAAAAATTTCCCTATACAAAAGGCTTGAAAATTTTCAGGGAAGGTTTTTGGGTTGACCTTGTGTGGTACACCTTTATTCAAAGCTATTTTCTTAAGATATTGATATTCGACTATATTCTTACGCCAATTGATAACCATTACCATTTATCTTCTTTAAAGCTTGTATATAACTGGCCTATTATCTGGCAGGTATTGTTTTTCCTGGTAACGCATGACTTTTACATCTACTGGTTTCACAGGTGGCAGCATCATTCAAAATTGTTGTGGCGCACACACGAGGCGCATCACTCTAACAAAGAAGTTGACTGGCTGGCAGGTACCCGTTCGCACAGCATCGAAATACTCATCAATCAAACCATAGAATTTGCACCCATTATATTGCTGGGCGCAAACCCAATTATAGTTCCGATAAAGGCGCTGATAGATGCCGTTTGGGGCATGTACATCCATTCAAACATCAACGTAAAATCCGGCAAGCTTCAGTACATTATTAACGGCCCGGAAATGCACCAGTGGCATCACGCAGACCAGCGTGAAGTGTTCTACTCCAATTATTCTACTAAATTTGCAATATGGGACTGGCTTTTTGGAACGGCTTATTTGCCTGATAAAAAACCACAACGGTTTGGCTTGTATTACAGTTACCCTAAAGACTATTTTTTGCAGCACCTGTTTGCCATAAAGAAGATAGATGAAGAGAAACTGTTAGAGCATAAAGGCTTTAAAGCTTATTATGAATTGCGCCCCCGGCTTATGAAATTTTTGGGCCTTATAAAAGATAAAAAACCGGATAAAGTAAAACAGCCCGAAACAAAAATGCCTGCACAAACCCTTGTTGAAGACTTAAAATAAATATTATGGCCTGGCTATATCTTTTTATCGCGTCAGTATTTGAGATAGGATGGACCTTCTGTATAAAATATATGGATGTTAAAAAAATTATTGCTATCCAATGGCTTCAATTCTTTAATTCAACGGATGGCATTAAGATACTGGCCCCATTGCTGGGTTATATTATTTTCGGAATAGCCAATATCATTTTCTTTTCTATAGCAATTAAGCAAATACCCATGGCAACTGCAATGGCAGTATGGTTTGGTACAGCGTTGCTTGGTGTTACGATTGTTGACATATTGGTTTTTAAGCAACCATATAACCTTATGCAGTTTGTGTACTTCGCATGTATTTTAATAGGCGTCGTTGGCCTTAAGACGAATAATGGACAAATAGTGAAAATCGTGAAAAGT
>JABDFW010000047.1 GCA_013286305.1 Bacteroidota bacterium | reverse complement strand
TTTGAACGAGAGATGAATTTGCATCCGCTCATTCGTATATTCGTATTGATTCGTATTTCGTAGTACAAACGGGCCGAGAAACGAAACAGGCTTTACATTTTGTTACTGTGCTTAAGCACTTTTGCTTCCAGGTAAAAAATTATTTCTTCTGCAATGTTTTTTGACTGGTCTCCTACACGTTCTAGTTTCCTTATGATAGATAAGGCATACAGTGCCTGGTCAATATCTTTTGGATATTCTTCCAGGTAGGCCTCTATCAATTCATTCGCGCTTCTGTTTATATCATCCAAAAATTCATCTTTCTTAAATACACCTCTTGCCAATACAGTATCCTCAGTTTCAAAAGCAACCTGTGTATCTTCAAGCATTTTCATTGCTTCGTTATACATCTCAACCACTTTTGTTGCCTTAAACAATTCCGGGCTAAAAGGCTTTTCCGCGCTTAAAACATATTTTGCAACACCTTCGGCTATATCGCCTATCCTTTCCAGGTTTGAATTGATCTTTAATACCGCAAGCAAAAAACGAAGATCAATGGCAACCGGCGTGTATAAAGCAAACAGGTTTTCGCAATCCCTGTCTATTTTTAATTCGGAGCCATTCACCCTTTTTTCTTTCATTTTCACTTCACGCGCAAGGTCCTGGTCAAAATTTAATAATGATGTTCTTGCCTTTACTAATTGGGAATTAACAAGGCTCCACATATTCTTCACTTCGTCTTTAAGAAGCTGTAATTCTATTTCTAACTGTGTCATATCTTGATGTTAAAATAATTTCAAAAAAGTAAAATTAACTGAATCTGCCGGTAATGTAGTTCTGTGTACGTATATCGGTGGGGTTGGTAAACATTTTTTTGGTGTCATCATACTCAACCAGCTCTCCCACATAAAAAAAGGCAGTCCTTTCGCTTACACGTGCAGCCTGCTGCATGTTGTGTGTAACAATTATAAGGGTAAAGTTTTTCTTAAGGTCATGCAATAATTCTTCTATACTGGAAGTGGAGATGGGGTCTAATGCCGATGTTGGCTCATCCAGCAGCAATACTTCCGGCTCCATGGCTATCGCGCGTGCTATACACAGGCGCTGTTGCTGGCCGCCGGAAAGAAAAGTACCTTTTTTATGAAGAGAATCTTTTACCTCTTTCCACAAAGCAGATTTGGTAAGCGATTGCTCTACTATATTGTCTTTATCGCTTTTTGAAAGTTTAAGCCCGTTTAGTTTATAGCCTGCAATTACATTATCATAAATACTCAGGTTTGGAAAGGGATTAGGGCGTTGAAAAACCATCCCTATCTTAAGGCGTGCAAAAATGGGGTGCATTGAATAAATATCTTCATCATTTATCGTCATGCTGCCTTCACTTCTTGCGCCGGGAATTAATTCATGCATACGGTTAATGCATCGCAGGTAAGTGGTTTTGCCGCAACCTGAAGGGCCCATTACAGCAACAACCGTATTTCTGGGAATATCTATATTTACATTCTTTACTGCATGGTTATCGCCAAACCAGGCATTAAAATTTCTGCTTTTTATAATTGTATGTTCCATCTTCTTGTGGTAATCTTTGTTATAATGTTTAATAGTAGTACGCTGAATAATAATATTAAGCTGGCGCCCCAGGCCAGGTTATGCCAGTTGTCATCCGGCGCTGTAGCATAATAATATATTAAGTGTGGAAGGCTCTCCATCGGCCTGGTAATGTTAGTATTGGTGTAGGAATTACCGAAAGCTGTAAAAAGCAAGGGGGCTGTTTCGCCCGCTATCCTTGCTACGGAAAGCATTACACCGGAAAGGATACCACTAAAACCGCAAGGCACTATTATACGCAAAATAACTTTATGGTATGGCAAACCAAGTGCAAGACCTGCTTCTTTTAAGGTATCGGGTAATAATTTTAATGTTTCCTCAGTTGAACGTATCAAAATAGGCAACATCATAACAGCCAATGCAACACTGCCAGACCATGCTGAAAAACCGCCCAGGGGCTTTACAAGCCAGAAATACATAACTATACCAATTACTATACTTGGTACGCCCTGCAAAACATCAACGCATAACCGGCTCCAGTAGGCAAGCCTGCCTCTTTTATTCTCGCTCAGGTAAATACCACACATAATACCTAATGGCACGGCAATAATGGCCGCCACCGCTACAATAATTATGCTGCCTACAAGCGCATTGGCAATACCACCACCTATTTCGCCCACAGGCTTTGGTATAGCAGTAAGAAAAGTCCAGTTAATTTTGGTAATACCTTCTTTAAAAATATAAACGATAATAGCTATTAAAGGCAGTGTTACAACAAAAGCAAGTACCAGGATAAGCCCCTGGAAAACCCTGCTTTTGCCCAACCTGTATTTTATATTTACATTGGGTTTATTCATTTGTAAAGCGCTTTATAATTCGTTTGCCTATCACATTAATTACTACGGTAACAAGAAATAACGCGAGCCCAAGCTCAACCAATGCGCTCCAGTAAAGGCTGTGGTCTGCCTCATTAAATTCGTTGGCTATAACGCTTGCCATGGTATTACCCGGTGCAAAAAGGCTTGTTGGTATTGTACTGGTATTGCCTATCACCATTGTTACTGCCATTGTTTCACCCAGGGCTCTTCCGAGGGATAACAACACCCCTGCAAATAACCCTGATTTTGTATAGGGCAATATCACATTTTTAATCACTTCAAACCGCGTTGCACCGAGGGAATAAGCCCCTTCTTTTAGCGGGGATGGTACCATTTTTATCATCTCCCTGCCCAATGACGCCGCATAAGGGATGATCATAATGGCAAGGACGAGCGAGGCAGTAAATATGCCGATACCATAAGGCAAAACGCCTAATTTTATTTCAAGTTTTTGTACAATAGGTACCAATACCAATATTCCCCAAAAGCCATAAATAACAGATGGTACCGCAGCTATAAGCTCAACAGTATTCTTTAAAAAATTAGATAACCATCCCCGCGGGTTGTATTCACCGAGGTAAATGGCGATGGAAAAGGAAAAAGGAATGGAAATAATTAATGCCAGAAACGATGTTAATAATGTACCTAATAAAAACGGCAAAGCGCCATATACATTATTAATAGGATCCCATGTTTTGCCCCAGAGGTATTTTATACCAAGCGATTTTAAGGATGGGATTGATTGTATGATCAAGGTAAGTAAAATACCGGCTACTACCACTACCATAAGCAGCGCAATGATCACCAAACTACGCTTAAAGGCATTTTCCCAGCGTATTTGCCCATAAGGCCTGCTTATTTTTAGTTCTTTTTTTGCTTCTGCCATAATCCTGAAATATACAATTACCCGCAGCAAGATAATTGTGCTGCGGGTAATTTTTTATAAAATGCTTTTGCCTTTTAGTAACATTATTCAAAAATCTTGCTGCATAATATTACAAAATGGACTTGCCATTATAGGTAGCTGACTTAAGAATTTTTTCTGCAAGCTTTACTGCTGCTTTTGACAAAGGCGCATAATTAAGGGGAGTGCAATACTGCTGGCCATCATGAATGTTCCACCATAACAGCTTCAACAGTGCCTGTGCCCTTGCCAATGAACGGCCATTGTAGTTTTGTTCCTTGTAAATAATAACCCAGGTAAAACCACTAATGGGGTAACCATCAGGAGCATCGGTATCAGTGATGAATATTTTAGAATCATCGGGCAGGGTAACATTACCTGCAGCGGTAACTGATGCAATGGAAGGCATGATCCATTTGCCTTTTTTATTTCTTATCTGTGCATATTCCAGCTTGTTGTTAAGAGCATAGATCAACTCAACATAACCAATGGCACCCGGTGTTTGCTTTACAAGGCCGGAAACGCCTTCGCTGCCTTTACCCCCTAAACCAACAGGCCAGTTTACTGCGCCGCCGCCGCCTACTTTCGTGCTCCATTCAGGGCTTACTTTTGACAGGTAGCTGGTGAATATAGCTGTAGTACCGCTTCCGTCTGAACGGTGTGCAACCAGTATTGGAAATGAAGGAATAGCTACGCCTTTGTTAATAGCTGTTATCCGTGCATCATCCCACTTGGTTATTTTGCCGAGATAAATATCAGCAATAACGTCCGGCGTTAAATTAAGATGTGTATTTACACCGGGCAGGTTGTAGGTCAATACAACTGCGCCTGAAGCCTGTGTGATGTGTAAAACCGGAACACCTATTTTAGCGGTTTGTTCGGCATTTAAAGGGCCGTCTGATGCACCAAAATCAACGGTTTTGTTTGTAAGCTGTAAAATACCGCCACCAGAGCCGATTGACTGATAGTTTACCTGTATGCCGGTTTTGGCATTGTAGTCAGCAAACTGTTTTGAAAACAAAGGGTTGATAAAAGAGCTTCCGGCGCCTAAAATCGTTTTGTCATCCTGCGCAATGGCTTTGGACTGAATGCCCGTTGCTGCCGCGACAACCATGGCTGCTACCGCAATGTGTTGTTTAGCAATTCGAAGAAAATTTTTCATAATTTTTTTATTTATAAAGTGGTTGAGACTTTTAAAACCCGCCATTGTCATAATTTTTACCAAAAGCATAGAAGAAGGTTATCCTGAAAACCATATCATGGTCTTTATTGCTATTTGCTAACTGCGATGAATAAGCGTTATACCAAATGTTTGGCATAAAATGCACACGTGCTGTTGGTTTAAAATCTAAGCCGGCAGTAATAAATGTTTGTTTATATGTTTCATCGCCGGCGGCTGAGGCATACGAGTTATCGTTATAGTTGCCGGTATTGCCTTTATATCCACTATACGTATTATTGTCAACTTTGTTCATTGGGTTATAAATATCTAAACGGGCAAAGAACCTCAGTTTGTCAGGAACAATGTCGCCATGGATATACATTGATAATCCGGAAGCAGCATTGGTTAATGTATCAGTGCCTCCCGCGATCTTGGCAGCAAAAAGGTCATTTTTAAGGTTATTTACAAAACCTTCAACACCTATAGTAAATCCTGAACCCGGGTTCATGCTTTTTTCGGTTGCTGAACTGTTAAAAGCTATAAAACCTTTAACCATAGAGCGTGCATGATGCCATGTAGGTGTCCAGTTTAATCTTTCATAATCAGCATACAGGTCAAATACTAATTTCTTATCTGCAACGTAAGCATAAATATCGCCATAAAGCCATTTAAAGTTGTCACCTTCAGGTTTTGCGCTGCTGCCATTGGCTAACATCAGGTCGTAACCAAAGTTTTTGGTAGAGGGGTCAAAAGTACCCTGTAAGGCAGCACCCATATCGTAAGACGGGGTACGGCGTATATCAGCAATAGTTCTTTCTACAGACCTGTAACTCCACACCTTTTCGGTTATTGCGGGGAAAGCGGGAGTACCCACTTGGCCAACTACAAGGTCAGTACCTTTCCAAATATTTTTCCAGCGTATGTTCATTAACTTAATATAGAAAGTGAGTTTATTATTAAGCAATTCATCGCCACTGGGTGAAGAAGATGAAGGGGGGTTACCGGCAGGAAAATTGTCTTCTGCGGCTAATAATAATTCCGCAGAGAATTTCTTGCTGATGTTATAATCATACCCTAAATAAATACGGCGAAATTGAAAAGTTGTCCTGGTTTGGGGTATCCCTGTGTATTGGTTACTTCCGCCACGGCTTAATGAATCAGCATGCCCCTTATATGCATAATCGCCAAAAGCATATCCCCATAACCGTCCTGAATTTGGGGTACCTGCTTTAAATGCTGAATCTGAACTCGATAAAAACTGCGCTTTAACCGGATTATTTGTTACTAAAAATGCAACAAAAATTAAAGAAAGCAGTAGTAGTTTTTTGGTAGTATTCCTTTTCATAAAAGATGTGGGTTATTTTGTCCGCAAAGGAATACCTGACCTATTACTGCATTGTTACCGGAATGTTACCTTAATGTTAACAACCCATTCCAGAAATAACTAAATTTCTTAATTTGTTGATAAACATGTTGTTTTATTATTATACATTTTATATTACAAATAAATAACTTACCTGGCGATAATTAAAATTAATTGCTATTCACCGTATAAATATATTTTTGCTAAAATTTATATATGGGTTTTAACTCAATTGCGCGCATTTTTATGCCAAAGAGCAAAATATTTTACGATCTGTTTGAAGATGTGGCTGTTACGGTTAATGAGATGGCCGACCTGCTAAAAACTGTGGTAAACGAAATAGACTTCGACATGCGCAGTTCGCTCATCATGAAGGTTGAAGACCTCGAGCATAAAAATGACGAGCACACACATTTAATTTTTACCGAATTAGGCCGGAATTTTATTACCCCCTTCGACAGGGAAGATATTCATGCCCTTGCGTCGGCCCTGGATGATATTGCTGATTATATATACTCTTCTGCCAAAAAGATCAATTTTTACCGGGTAAACCCCAACGATATCGGCATTCGTAAAATGGCTGACCTGATAGTTGAAGGCAGCATACAAATAAAAAATGCCGTTTTTGAACTGCGCAATATGAAAAATATGCGTAAAATAACCGATGCCCTTGTTAAAGTGAACAGCATTGAAAACCAGGCAGATGATATTTTTGACATGAGTGTTGACCGCCTGTTTGAAACCGAACCCGATGCCAAGGAAGTGATGAAAAAGCGGGAAATTTATCACGCTATGGAAACAGCCACCGATAAATGTGAAGATGCGGCGAATGTAATTGAATCAATTATAATAAAATATGCCTAGTATTATTCTTTATAGCTAAACCGCAAATTCATATTTACTCTATGTCAATTTTATTGATCGTAATTATCCTTCTTGCTATAATATTCGACTTTATTAATGGTTTTCACGATGCCGCCAACTCCATTGCAACGGTAGTTTCAACAAAAGTGCTAACCCCTTTCCAGGCAGTTGCCTGGGCAGCGTTTTTCAATTTTCTTGCTTATTTTGTATTTAAAGAACATGCCGTGGCAAACACGGTGGCAAACACTGTGCATAAGGAATTTATTACACTGCCGGTTATTCTTTCAGGCATAATTGCCGCTATTTGCTGGAACCTGTTTACCTGGTGGTATGGCATACCATCCTCCTCATCCCACACCCTGATAGGTGGTTTTGCAGGTGCGGCGGTAGCACATGCCGGTTTTGGCAGTATTGATGCGGCGAGCATTTATAAAACATTGATTTTTATAATACTTGCGCCATTGATAGGCATGATAATTTCCATGTTCATTACTATTATCACCATCCAAAAAAGTTTTTGGTTAAGAATTCTCCTCATCATTGTTGTTGTTGGCACATGTGTAATGTTTATACCATTTAAAAAACCGGATCCGGCAAAAGGTTTTGTTTTTCTTGGGCTTGTTTTCGACAGGTTTATGCTTTTGCTGCTTGGAATTATTTTTGTTGCAACCTACATATATAATTATATAAGGGGCGAAAATGCTTACCGAACGGGTAATATGTACAAAAGGCTGCAATTAGTGTCTTCCGCAGCCCTAAGCCTGGGGCATGGCGGCAGCGATGCACAAAAAGTAATGGGTATAATTGCGGCTGCTTTAGTGGCAGTAAAATACAATGGTTATGTAAGTGTTGAAACTACTTTACAGGATGCATGGTGGATACCAATGGTTTGTTACAGTGCTATCGCCCTTGGCACACTCAGCGGAGGTTGGAAAATTGTAAAAACAATGGGTACCCGCATTACAAAAGTAACCCCGCTGGAAGGTGTTTGTGCAGAAACCGCAGGTGCTATTACTCTTTTTGCAGCGGCTAATTTAGGTGCGCCCGTTAGCACAACACACACTATTACCGGTTCTATTATAGGTGTGGGTGCTATAAAGAGGCTTAGTGCGGTAAGGTGGGGCGTAACAGTAAACCTTATTTGGGCCTGGGTGCTTACCATACCAATAAGCGGTTTACTGGCAGCGGGTATTTATGCAGTAACCGCCTGGTTTAGTAAGTAGATATTCCACAGTTTTTAGTAACGAAGAGGGTAACCCTAACGTTAACAGATGGTTTAAAATCCTTCTTCATAGAAAATTTGCATTACATTTTTCAAAACTTGCGATAGCTTTGCATGCATGTACAAAGAAATTACTACAAGGTCTGCCGGCTTTAAAGCCCTGATGGTAGTAATTTTTAGTGCCTTCTTTTTTGTACAATTCCAGGCGGCATTTATAGCCAGCACCAATAACGATTTTCCCGGAGCCTTGCATGCCAGCATTGTAACTGGCAATAATACCGCCCCGCATTTTTTACAGGGCAACAAGGTTGACAATAACACCTTTGCAAAATTTAAGCTTAATAAACGGTATCAATCAGCAACCCAATTTGCTTTACTTCCGGTTTCTGTTGCTGCACCACAATATTCTGCCATTCTTATAAAAGAATGGTTTAGCCCGTCTTTTATACCCGTTTCCCGCACACTTTATTTCAAACCTCTTCGCGGCCCTCCTTTCTTTGATCGCACACTGAGTTAGGTTCAAGTTACTGATCAAAGAAAAAAATTATGATTGTTTTTTTTAGAAAAGCAGTTGCCTGCATTATATGTTGTATCATATTAAGCACGCTTGCTGTAACATCGTACTCACAGGAAACAACGGATGTTTCCTTACAAACATTAATTGATTCGGCGCAGGTGCATTTACCTGCTATTGCGCAAAAACAGGCAATGATAAACAGCGCAAATGCGCAGACACAATTTGTGCGCCATTCATTCCTCCCCTCTGCTATTGTTGCTGATGAGGCTTCAGTTAATACTGATAATTCTTTGCCCGGCTCTTATTTATCATTTGGTATTATTCCATCTACATCAGGAGGAGTGAGAGGCAGTAACAATTTTCAGCCTTCTTCAGGCAACATTGGTGTATTATATAGCGAATACGACCTGGAGGATTTTGGTTTAAAAAAGGCATCGGTGCAAAATGCGCAGGCATACGCTAATCTTAGCAAATCAGATCTTTCGCAAGAGGTTTATTCACTTAAATGGCAAATAAGCAAGCTGTATTTTGACTTGATAAAGAACCTGTACCAGTTAGAAGTTGATTCGCAAAATGTAAAACGTTACGGGGATATTTATAAGGTTATCCAGGCCGTTACTTTAAGCGGTATAAAGCCGGGCGCAGATTCTTCACTGGCATTGGCCGAGTTATCAAAAACCCGCATTACCTATAATCAAACATTGGGGCAGGTAAGGCAATTGCAGCAGGAACTTTCCTATTTAAGCGGGTTTCCCGCAGCAAGAATTGCCATTGACACCAATCAAACTAAAACCTATTTGTCTGCTATGCAGGTAATGACGGGTGGTTATGACAGCACAAATAACCCTCTTACAGATTATTACGAAAAACAAAGGGAAGTTTATTTATCTACTGAAGACCTGGTTAAAAAGAGCTACCTGCCTAAAATATTACTAACAGGCAATGTATGGGCAAGGGGATCAAGCATTGATTATAATAACAATTATAAATCACTTGCCACAGGGCTTGGTTACCAGCGGGGGGACTATATGGCCGGCGTTACGTTTGTTTATGACCTTTTTAACGGGGTACATAAAAAAGATAAGCTGGCAGTTGCCCATTATCAAACCATTGCAGGCAACCAGGCATTACAACAGGAAAAGCTCGTTCTTCAAAATATCAATAATCAGGCAGAGGAAGCGATAAATACAGCCTACAAAAATCTGCAGGAGGTGCCGGTGCAAATAAAGGCGTCGCAGGATACATATGATCAAAAAACGGCGCAGTATAAGGCTGGCATTATTAACCTGGTTGACCTAACCAATGCATCATTTGTATTGTACAGGTCTCAAACGGATTATGTTCAAACACTCAGCGACTGGTTTTTAGCAAACCTTGACAAAGCTGCATCAACAGGCAGCCTTGATCAATTTATTCAATCAGTAAAATAATCATACATGGTAAGGGCAGCTTTAAAAAGGCCTATAACTGTATTGGTTTTGTTCATGGGGCTTTTACTGTTTTCAGTAATGGCCATCAGAGCAATACCGATAGATATTTTCCCTAAACTTAACTCGCCAACCATTTATGTAATAGAACAATACGGCGGCATGTCGGCAAAACAAATGGAAGGCTTTTTTGCTACGCGCATGCAGGATCAGTTTCTTTATATAAATGGCATAAAAAACATAGAGAGTAAAAGCATACAGGGTTTATCACTGATAAAATTGAGCTTTTATGAAGGAACGGATATGGCTGAAGCCTCTGCACAGGTAGCGTTGCAGGTTAGCAGAACACAGGCATTTTTTCCGCCGGGTTCATTACCTCCGCAGGTAATACGTTTTGATGCTTCTTCTTTGCCGGTGGGGGAATTGGTATTCAGCAGCAAAACAAGATCGCTGAAAGACATATTCGACCTTGCCTTAACACGTGTAAGGCCCATGTTTGCAACAGTTCCCGGTATGTCATCAGCTCCCCCGTTTGGCTCTAATGCAAGAACGGTGGTAATAAATGTTGACCCCGAAAAGTTGCGCAATGTAAACATGTCGCCGGACGAGGTAGTTGAAGCGATAGCAAAAAATAATGCGATAACTCCTTCCGGTAATATACGCATAGACAGCACGATGTATATAACATCTGTAAACTCGCTTGAAGATAAAGTACAGCCATTTGAAAATATACCGCTAAAAAGTAATGGCGCTTCTACCATTTTTGTAAAAGACGTTGCCACTGTTGCCGATGCTGCAGATGTAACAGTTTCGTATGCGCTGGTAAATGGTAAGCGCTCAGTGTATATACCTGTTGTAAAAACGGCAGATGCATCTACATGGGATGTAGTGCAAACATTGCGTGCCCGCCTGCCTGAAATGCAAAGCCTTTTGCCAAACGATGTAACCATAACGTATGCGTTTGACCAATCGGTGTTTGTTATCAACTCGGCAAAAAGCTTAATGACAGAAGGCATATTGGGCGCTATACTCACTGGCCTGATGGTACTGCTGTTCCTTCGCGACTGGCGAAGCAGCGTGGTTGTTATTGTTACAATACCTGTTGCAGTACTAAGCGCCGTTTTCTTTTTAAAACTGGCCGGGCAAACCATCAATATCATGACACTGAGCGGCCTTGCCCTTGCCATTGGTATATTGGTTGACCAGGCAACGGTTACGATTGAAAACATTCACCAGCATCTTGAAATGGGTAAAAATAAAAGGTTGGCCATACTTGATGCATGCAGCGAAATATCATTCCCGTTATTACTGATATTACTTTGTATCCTGGCAGTGTTTGCACCTGCTTTCGTTATGACAGGTGTACCCAAAGCAATGTTTCTTCCTTTGTCATTATCCATCGCTTTTGCAATGATGGTTTCATTTGTAGCAGCACAAACACTGGTACCTGTTATAGGTAACTGGTTGCTGAAAGAAGAGAAATTTCAGTACCATCATAATAAGCTGCACGCACATGCCGGGTTGGCGCTGGATAGTAAGGAAGTAGGCGAAATAAATGAACACAATAAACAGGATGACGAGCATAAAAGTGAGAACGATTTTTTTCAGCATCTTAAGATGCGTCTAAAAATACGGCTTGAAAAATGGATGCCCCGGCGTAAACTGATTGTTAGTGTTTACGTGGTAGTAGTACTGGCCCTTGCGGGAGTATGTTTTGTATGCATTGGCAAAGACCTGCTGCCCAAAACCAACAACGGGCAACTGCAATTGCGTATAAGAGAACCAGATGGTACAAGGCTGGAAATTACTGAAAGAGCGGTTAAAGACATATTGAATATTCTTGACTCAACCGTACAAGGCCATGTTGATATTACTTCGGCTTTTGTAGGATTGGTGCCCAGCAGTTTTGGAACAAGTAACCTGTATGTATTTAACAGCGGTACACACGAAGCAGTGATACAGGTAAATCTTGAAGAAGGATATAAAATAAAAATGGATGACCTGAAAGAATCGTTACGCAAGGCCATCCTGCAGAAATACCCTTCACTGCATATTTCGTTTGAGCCAATTGAATTAACGGAGAAAATAATGGCGCAGGGTGCTACTACACCAATAGAGGTAAGAGTGGCGGGCAAAAATATGGAGGATATAAAAGGATATGCGCAAAGATTGGTTACCCAATTAAAAACCGTTGATTATTTGCGCGATGTACAGATACAACAGCCTTTAAAGTTCCCGACAATAAATATTGCAGTTGACAGGCTAAAACTTTCTCAAATGGGCTTAACCATTGATAATGTATCTAAAAGCATTACTGAAGCAACATCTTCAAGCAGGTTCACTAACAAAAATTTATGGCTTGATGAAAACAATGCTTACACCTATCAAACCCAGGTGGAAGTGCCGGAATATATAATGAACTCGCTTGAACAAATGCAGGCAGTTCCGCTGGTAAAAGGCCAGCCGCGCCCTGTATTATCAGATGTTGCAACAATAACTGTGGACACATTGCCCGGTGAATATGACCGGAGCGGTGCACGCCGCTTTGTAACCGTTAGCGCTAACATATTTAAGAAAGACCTGGGTACTGCAACAACAGCGGTTCAAAAAGCAGTAGATGGGTTGGGTGCACCACCAACGGGGTTAGTAGCTGAACTAAAGGGTATGTCGTCGCTGCTTACAGAAACACTAAGCTCACTTCAAAGCGGCCTTGTGGCTGCAATTGTTATAATACTATTATTACTGGCAGCCAATTATCAGTCATTTGGTTTATCAATCGCCGTGCTGTCAACAGTGCCCGCGGTATTGCTGGGCGCCATGCTAATGCTGCTGGCAACAGGTGCAACGTTAAACCTGCAATCTTACATGGGTATTATTATGTCAACCGGGGTATCGGTGGCCAATGCTATTCTTATTGTTACCAATGCGGAAACTTTAAGGCTTGAGTACAAAGATCCGTTCAGGGCAGCAACAATGGCGGCAAGCATCCGTATGAGGCCAATATTAATGACGAGCCTCGCCATGATAGCTGGTATGATACCTATGGCAAGTGGTTTAGGCGAGGCAGGCGATCAGTCTGCGCCATTAGGCCGCGCGGTTATTGGCGGCCTTATCGCTTCAACAATTGCTGCGTTGTTTATAGTTCCCCTGGTATATGGCTGGATACAGCAAAAAACCACTTTCAGGTCACCATCTCTTTTACCGGAAAATTCAAATACCAATATATGAAACGCATCATCAATTTTATCATTCCTGTTATTGTGTTTGCCGGCTGCGCACAGGCAGGCAAACAGGATGATCAAAAACCTAAAAAAGAAACAGCTCCGGTTTACCAACTGGCAACCGTTGAAAAAGGGGGCGTATCCAGCATAATAAAACTTCCCGCGCAGTTAGCAGCTTTTGAAGAGGTAAGCGTTTTCCCAAAAGTAAACGGTTACGTAAAAAACGTTCTGGTTGATATTGGCAGCCATGTACAACAGGGTCAATTATTAATGACACTGGAAGCGCCTGAATTAAACCAGGCAGTTGTACAGGCTAAAGAAAGGTATGCCAAAAGCAAATCGGCCTTTTCAATTGACAAAGAACATTACATGCGCTTATTGCAGGCGTCATATACACCCGGCGCAATATCTCCCCTGGATATATCAACTGCCCGCGAAAATATGGAAGCAGACAGCGCCCAAAGCAATGCTGAAAAAGCCAATTGGGATATGCAGGAAACCATGATGGGTTACCTGCATGTAACCGCGCCTTTTATAGGTGTAATAACTGCCCGTAATGTTCATCCTGGGGCATTAGTAAGCGCAAATGCTAAAGATGTGCCTATGCTTGAACTAAAACAAGTGAACCTTTTAAGGTTGCAATTTGATGTGCCTGAAGCATTATCTACCCAACTTAAGGACAGGGATACTATTTCATATACCGTGGCGGCGCTCAATGGCAAAAAAATGACAGGCACTATTGTGCGTGCAGCTGATAATGTAAACGAACAATACCGCAACGAAAGGTTTGAAGTGGATGTAGATAACAAAAGCGGGTTGCTCGCACCGGGTATGTACGCTGAGGTTACACTTTATTCAAAAGGCGACCAGCAGGCATTTAATGTTCCAAAAAGCGCCGTTGTTACTTCAACTGAAAGAAAATATGTATTGGTAGTAAAAAACAACAGCATAACAAAAGTGGACGTAACCACCGGTAATCAAAGCAGTGCTGCAGAAGAGGTGTATGGCGCATTACAGCCCGGTGATTCTGTTATTGTTAACGCCAGCGACGAGATACAGGCTGGCCCGGTTGCCTCCAATTCGCATTCTTAATAAACATTATTCTTAAACAATAAAAATGTAAAAAAATGAAAACGTTAAGCTTGCTTTTATCAGTAACGGTTTTTTCATTCAGTGTCAATGCGCAGCAAAAAATAACCGATGATGTTCCCGGGAAAGTATTGGCCGCATTCAGCTCAAAATACCCTGGTGCAGAAGTTAGAAACTGGAAGACGGGAGAAAATACTTATTCGGCAAAATTTAAGACAGGAAATAAAAGTCATTGCGCTTTTTATTCGCCGGGCGGCGCCTGGCTGAAAACAGAAACAAAAGTGCAATGGACATGGAACTTGCCCGGCGAGGTAAAAAATGCTTTGAAAAGCGGCGGTTATGCTGCATGGTACATAGACAATATGAAGAGGGTTGAAACACCTCAACAAAATATCTATGTTGTTCATGTGGATAATGCGAATGTATTGCCTGGGGCTGACTATCTTAATTTTAAAGACGATTACAATTTGTATTACAATGCCAATGGAAAACTTGTAAAAAAAGAACTTTTGCCCTGATCTCACCAATTTTTCATGGCTTCTACAGGTTGCCTGCTGCCGGGGGTTGTCGCAAAAAAATGTGGCAGCCCCTTTTGTTACTCTTGCAAGTGCAGAAAAGTCATATTTGATGCACTATCCGGTTTGCATGCATTGACTACCCTGTTTACTCCGCCTGTTTTCAAATAATTATTTTACCTGCTATGTGAATGAGTTTTGTTTATTTTGCAGCAATATTTTTTACACGCATGCACAAAATTCTGGTAACGGGCGGTTGTGGTTATATCGGGTCGCATACGGTGGTTGACCTGCTTGAAAATGGTTTTGACGTGGTAAGTATTGATGATAATTCCCGGTCAACTACCTATTTGCTTGACGGAATTGAAAAGATAACCGGGAAGAAAATAAAAAACTATAAAGTTGACCTGAAGAATTTTGATGAAACGCTGGCTGTTTTCCAGGAAAATGAAGATATCAGCGGTGTCATTCATTTTGCCGCTTATAAGGCTGTGGGCGAATCGGTTGCAAAGCCACTGGATTACTATGAGAATAATCTTTTTTCCCTCGTTAATCTGTTGAAGTGTGTTAAAGAATTTTCGATCCCCCATTTTGTATTTTCTTCTTCGTGCACCGTGTACGGCAACCCTGATGAGGTGCCGGTAACCGAGGAATCGCCCATTAAAAATGCTGAATCTCCGTATGGCGCTACCAAGCAAATGGGCGAGCAGGTGATACAGGATTTTACAAAAGTTGAAAATACGGCTGCCATTTTACTCAGGTATTTTAACCCCGTGGGCGCCCATCCTTCTATTTTAATAGGCGAATTACCCCTGGGGAAACCGCAAAATTTGGTACCGGCAATTACCCAAACTGCTATTGGCAAACTACCCCAAATGCAGGTTTTTGGCGGCGATTACCCTACAAGGGACGGCAGCTGCGTTCGTGATTATATTCATGTTTCTGATATTGCTCATGCCCATACACTTGCCCTGCAATATTTGCTGGATAAGAAAAATAAAACGAAATGTGATGTTTTTAATCTCGGATCAGGCAATGGGGTTACTGTTTTTGAAGCTATACATGCATTTGAAAAAGTATCGGGTAAAAAATTGAATTTTAAAGTCGGGCCAAGACGGCCGGGCGATGTAGTGTCTATTTATGCCAATAATAACTACGCGGTACAATCGCTTAGCTGGAATGTGAAGTTTGATCTTGACGACATGATGAGAACCGCCTGGGAATGGGAATTAAAAGTAAAGGAAGATGAAGAACTGATGAAGAAGCAAAACCCTGTACTTAATTGACAGGTTGTATAACATTGGAGTTAGGAATAAAAAAATATAGTCCTGTAAGGACAAAATATTGGTAACAACGAATAAATGTTAACTGTAAAGTGTGCCGTAGGTACACAATATTGCATACCTACGGCATGCTGTTTTTCAGTTTTATATTTTTTTTCTACCAATATTTAGGTTCCGCTGGAACTTAAAGAATATAATTGCTTATCCCGAACTCCTATGTAATTTAATAACTGCAAAATTTCAAAACTAATAAATAAAATTCGTGGTAAAAGACATACAGGTTTTAAACGAAAAGGAAACAAGGGGCGGGTTTGGAGAAGGTATTTACGAAGTGGGCAAAAGATACCCCGAAGCAATAGTATTAACTGCTGACCTTGCGGGCTCTTTTAAATTAGGCCCTTTTATGAAAGATTTCCCTGACCGCTTTATAGAGGTTGGCATTGCCGAAGCTAATATGATGGGTATCGCAGCAGGTTTAACAATTGGAGGAAAAATCCCTTTTACCACCACATTCGCCAATTTTAGTACAGGACGTGTTTACGATCAAATACGCCAAAGCATTGCTTACAGTGGTAAAAATGTAAAGATCTGCGCCAGCCATGCCGGTTTAACCCTTGGTGAAGATGGCGCAACACACCAGATTCTGGAAGATATAGGCATGATGAAAATGATGCCGGGAATGACCGTAATTGTGCCCTGCGATTTTAATCAAACAAAGGCAGCAACTATTGCAATAGCATCGTACCAGGGACCGGTTTATTTACGTTTCGGCAGGCCAAAATGGCCTAATTTTACCAAAGAAGATGGCAGTGACTTTATAATTGGCAAGGCCCAGGTGTTAAATGAAGGTACCGATATAAGCATTTTTGCCTGCGGCCATCTTGTTTGGAAAGCAATAGAAGCCGGAAGAATTCTTGAGGAGAAAGGATACAGCGTTGAGCTCATTAACATTCATACTATAAAGCCGCTGGATACAGAGGCTATAGTAAAATCTATCAGCAAAACAAAATGTGCAGTTACCTGCGAGGAACACAATATATTTGGAGGGTTAGGCGATAGCATTGCACAGGTTGCTGCCCGTAATTTTCCTGTTCCGATTGAATACGTAGGCACCAAAGACACTTTTGGCGAAAGCGGCAAACCCGAAGAATTGTTAAAAAAATATGGTTTGGATTCTCCTGACATTGTAGCAGCAGCAGAAAAAGTACTGGCAAGAAAGGGTTAACAGTCAGGTTTTGTAAACTATTGGTATTAATAAAACGTTTAATGTTAAACTTGTTAAATAAAACCCTGTTAAATACAGTGGGGTTTTTTATTTTTATAGTATTAAACCACCCTTCATGAATTTGGATGACAGAGAGCTATTGCTTCAATTCAGGCAGGCTGATACGAAGGAGCGGGCATTTACTGCAATCGTAAAAAAATACCAGGAAAAACTTTATTGGCATGTGAGAAGAATGGTGGTGGACCATGACGATGCAAATGATGTATTGCAGAATATGTTTGTTAAAATATGGAAGGCGCTGGATAATTTCAGGGAGGACAGCCAGCTTTATACCTGGATGTACAGGATAGCTACCAATGAGTCGCTTACTTTTTTAGAACAGCGTAAAAAACGATCATCTGTTAGCCTTGGTGATGTGGAGAGTGGCCTGGCCAATAAGATTGTAGCAGATTCTAATTTTGACGCCAATAAGCTTGAATGGAAGTTACAGTTGGCAATACAGCAACTGCCTGAAAGGCAGCGAGCTGTATTTAACCTGCGCTATTATGACGAGATGCCTTACGAAGAAATGAGCCGTATTTTGGAAACCAGCGAAGGCGCTTTAAAGGCCAGTTATCATATTGCAGCAAAAAAAATAGAAGAGTTTATCAAAAATAATTAAACCTGCTATAGAATATCGTGTCTAAAACAGGTTAAATCATGCAAAACAGGCAAACCATATTACAGGAACTTCAGGAGATCACTCCGGCCGTTGCAACCATAAGTAACCGGAACGTTTATTCCGTACCCCCTGGTTACTTTGATGGTTTGGCAGGAGAAGTATTGGCAATGATACATATGGAATCTTTGCCTGTTTCAATGCCATACAGTGTGCCCCAAGGCTATTTTAACAGTTTTGCAGATACTGTTATGCAAAAAATTTTAATGCAAAGCAACCCTGCGGAGCATTCAGAAACATATCAGGAACTGGAGGAAATAGCACCTTTACTTAACACTATCAATAAAGGAAATATTTATAGTGTGCCCGAAAATTATTTTAAGCAGTTTTCGGTAAATATCAATATTTCGCAACCACAGGTAAAAGCAAAAGTTGTTTCCATAAACCGCAATAAGGCTAAATGGATCACTTATCTTGCTGCGGCCTGTGTTACCGGAATTTTGGCCATTGGAGCGTTTTGGTTTAAGAATAGTACCCAAACACAGCCCCCTCCGGTGAATGTTGAAAAAGGTATAGCCGGTTTGAGTGATGATGAAATAAACAATTATCTTAACGAACACCCTTCTTCAGGAACAGAGGTTACACCTGCTGTAATTGAGCAGGAGGTGCCGGACGTGCAGCCTATTATTAAGAATTTGAGCACCGAGGAGATCCAGCAATATCTTGATGAAAACAGCAATCCAGGCGAAAAAAGCCTGAAGGACATTTAATTTTGATTAAATATGAAAAAAATTTACTTTGTTATATTTTTTTTATCTCTGTCTGCTTACATTTGTAAAGCTCAGGGCGGAGGTCCAACGCTGGAAAACCTTAAGATTGCTTACATTACAAGAGAATTAAACCTTAACCCAAATGAATCACAAATGTTCTGGCCGGTATATAACAGTTACTGGTCAGAAGTAGTGCAGGCAAGAAACAGGTTCCGCAATGATCAAATCGCATTTGAAGAAATACTTGTAAACGTCCGGAAAAAATACAGGCCAGAGTTTAAAAGAATATTGATTTACGATAACAGGGTAAATGCAGTTTGGATAGTAGATCAGCGTTGGCGGGAAACCCTGCGAATGGAGCTTCAAAACAGGCAACGATTAAGGCGGCCAGGACCATAGGCCACCTTTATAAAGATATTTAACTAGGTGTTTTTCATAGGTTAGCAACGGCCAGCCCTTTCCAGGGCGGGCCTATTTTTTTGTGATAGTGATATGTTTTGCTTTATTGCTGTACCCTTGTTGGGGTGTCTTTTCCGCTAACAATACTGCCTGAGCTTATTGCAATTGATTTTATTATTTCAGCCATATTGGCCATGTCCAGCGTACTTATTTCGTCGCTTGGCTTATGATAATTAGGCTCATTATCCATTTTTGAGGTAGAGATTGTATGCGCCGGTACGCCAACCCTTGCGAGCGATGCATTATCTGAACGGAGAAACAAATTCTCTGTTGTGTAGGGGTCGGGGTAAAAGCTAAAAACACTGCCTTTTAAATTATCCTGTAATATCTTTCCCATATCGGTTTTGTCAAACCCGGTTATATAGGCTGAATTCTTTCCCCATTTACTTTCTGTTCCTATCATCTCAATATTAAACATTGCTTTTACATCCGGCGGATTAAGCTGTTTCGAAAAATATTGGGAGCCGTATTCTCCTATTTCCTCGGCTGTAAATGCAACAAACACCAGGGTGCGTGCATTGTTATGCATTTTCTTAAAATATTTTGCAAGTAGTATCACCGCTGTGGTGCCTGCTGCATCGTCATTGGCGCCGTTATATATAGAGTCACCATTTACAGGTTTCCCAATACCGAGATGGTCGTAATGGCCGGAAAATATCACGTATTCATTCGGCTTTGTTTTGCCCGGTAATACACCCACTATATTCGTGAGGGGTAATTTCTCCAGCGACTGTTTAAGTGAAACCGAAAATTGTTTGGGGACATCGCTTGTTAGAATATATATTGCAGTTGGCGCATCGTACAACATTTGCCTTGTTAAAAAAGAAAGCCGTGCAAAATTCTTTCTAAATGAAGTATCCAGGAATACAACCATGTTTTTGCCCGATTGGCGTACCTGCAATATTGACGCGGTAAAATTGTCTTTTGCACCAATGGTTTTCACTTCAAACCCTGATTGCTCAGTTATGTTAAGGCCCTCTGCCGTGCATACAATAACAATGTCGTCCTTCGTTAATTTTTTCCCGTCTATCGAGGCTTCAATGCTGATCAGTTTCGGCCTTATCATACCAAAGCTTTGCCTGTAATCTTTTAGGCCACTCAATGGCTTTAGCCGTGCCTTTTTAAATTCGGCACTTATAAAATCTGCGGCCTTTTCAATATCAGGTGTAAATACTTTTCTGCCCCTAAGGCTGTCTGAGGCAAGTACCCGTTCAATCCTTTCCACCTCGGCAGCGTTTATTATGCGGTTAATTTTTTGCGCTTTCGCAAAAGAGCAAAACAGTAATGCAAGGCAAAACAGGAAGATTTTCATTTTAAACATGTTTTAAATGGTGGCCTGCAAATAAAGTAAGATTATTTGGTTGTGCAATATTGAAAATGGGTGATCCTGCAGAAAGTGTTGCATTTAAAGAGGTTTAATAAATTTCTCCGGTAACAACATTTATCAAAAACATATCATACATATCATCCTGTTATCATAGTTTTATTGCACCAAATACAAGCGCTATGCGGAAAATATTACTGGTGGTGTTGCTGCACACTTTTACCTGCCTTAATGCACAACAGCTTACCGTTGAAAAAATTATGCAGGACACTAAATGGATTGGCACCTCTCCTTCCGGCATTTTTTGGTCGTACGACAGTAAAGCAGTTTCATTTAAGTGGAATCCAGAAAAGGCTGCAAGCGATTCCGCCTACTCTTATACGCTAAACTCATCAGGGCCGGCTAAATTGAATTATAACCTGGCCCAAAAAGCTCAGGCAATTCATTCGGGTACTTATAACCATGCAAGAACCCAAATTGTATATGAACTCAAGGGTGATATTTACCTGCTTGATATTGCAACGAACACATCCCGGCGCATTACCCAAACAGAAGAGGAAGAAACAAACCCTGTGTTTGTACATAATGACGAATGGATCGTTTATCAAAAAGGGAATGACCTGTTTGCATGGGATACCCGATTGGCAATCACAAAACAGCTAACGAAGTTTATAAGCGGCGAGGCGCCTTCATCAAAAAAAATATCAGCGGAGGAACAATGGGTTAAAAATGAGCAATTGCAAACATCGGAAGTGGTAAAGGAAAGAAAAGAAAAAGCCGATGCCCGCAAAGCATACCTGCAATCAATAAAAGACGCCGATACGCTGCATGTTATTTATATTGACGATAAAACAGTTACCGGCCTGCAAATTAACCCCGGCGGGCGGTTTGTAACCTGGAGCCTGTTTGAAAGCCCGAAGGATGCAAAAACCACTATTGTACCGAATTATGTAACAGAAAGCGGTTTTACCACAAACATTCCCGGCCGCGATAAAGTAGGCGCAAACCAGGGCAGCTATACTTTTTATGTATTTGATAAACTAAAAGATACAGTTATAAAATTAAACACCGATTCCATACCCGATATAACAAACGAGCCTTTATATACAAAAGACTACCCGGCAAAATTTAAAGACAAAAAGCCGGCGCCGAGGCCAGTAGTGGTATTTGGGCCATACTGGAACGATGATGGCACAAATGGTTTGGTTGATATACGTACCGAAGACAATAAAGACCGCTGGATAATGCAGTTGGATGCAGCAACAGGCCATTTAAAATTAATTGACCACCAGCATGACGAAGGGTGGATAGCAGGGCCTGGTATAGGATGGATAAGCAATACTTCTATCGGGTGGATAAATGCTTCAACATGCTGGTTTCAAAGTGAAGCGACAGGTTATACGCACCTTTACAGCTTTGATGTAAGTACACGGGTTAAAAAAACAATTACACAAGGGCAATACGAAATACAGCAGGCCGATTTGAGCAGTAATAAAAAATATTTTTATATCATCACAAATGAAAGCCATCCTGGTAAGCAGCAATTTTACCGCATTAACACAGATGGCAGCGATAAGCAGCAAATAACCTCTATGACGGGCGGTTACGAAGTAAGTGTTTCGCCGGATGAAAAATATATTGCGTATCGCTATTCGTACCAAAACAAACCGTGGGAATTGTATTTGCAGGAAAACGAGCCCGGTACAAAACCTATACAGGTTACTAATAAGGCGATGAGTGATGAATGGAAAAGCTATCCATGGCGTGATACAAAAATATTTACGTTTACTGCAAGAGATGGCGCCAACGTATATGCCCGTATATATGAGCCTGCCAAAGAAAAAAAGAATAATGCCGCCGTGATATTTGTGCATGGGGCAGGCTATTTGCAAAATGTTGACTATGCCTGGAGCTATTACCAGCACGAATTCATGTTCAACAACCTGCTGGCTGATAAAGGATATACTGTTATGGATATTGATTATCGTGGCAGCGCCGGCTATGGCCGGGACTGGCGTACAGGCATTTACCGTTACATGGGCGGTAAAGACCTTGATGATGAAGTGGACGCTGCAAGATATTTGGTAAAGCAATACGGCATTGACGGTACGCGCATAGGTATGTATGGGGGCAGCTATGGCGGGTTTATGACATTGATGGCTTTGTTTACTCAACCGGATGTATTTAAAGCCGGCGCAGCGCTAAGGCCCGTTACCGACTGGGCGCATTATGATCATGGTTATACTTCAGCAATTTTGAATGAGCCTTTTAACGACAGTATTGCCTATACGCGCTCATCGCCTATAAATTTTGCAGCCGGTTTAAAGAATCACCTGCTTATTTGCCACGGCATGGTTGATGTAAATGTACATTTTCAGGATGCGGTAAGATTGGCACAAAGGCTTATAGAATTGCATAAAGAAAATTGGGAGTTAGCCGTATATCCTGTAGAAGACCACGGTTTTGTAGAACCCAGCAGCTGGACAGATGAGTACAAAAGGGTATTAAAGTTGTTTGATGATAATTTGCTTAAGTGAGTTTTAATCTGCGAATTACGAATCAATACGAACCTGCCTGCCGGCAGGCAAGTATACGAATTGGAGGATGCAAAAAAGGAGAAAATACAGTTTCGAATGAATGCCTTTTATTTCGTACCTCGTAAAATTGTACTTCGCCTTATTAAATCGTATTTACAGATCAATATCTACTTCGTTATCTATATTTGACCTGATCGTAAGTTTTCGGGGAATTAGGTCAACTATTTCAGGCTGGAGCTTTTTAGCATAGTTGCCGGGGTCCCACACACCGTTCTTGTTAGTATCGTACAATATATTTATTTCATAATCACCCGGCTTAAACAGCTTTTGGTACCATTCGTTGCTGGTAAGGGGTACTGAATTGGTAATTTTATCCTGTTGTTTTAATATCAATACAGGGTTTCTTTTCAAATCAATCCCATTAAAATGAAGCCTTATGCTGCCATAGTCGCCTTCTCGTCTTGTTTTAAAGCTGATAGTGTCTGTTTTGGCGATGGTTGCTCCCAGGCTGTCTTTAAATGCATCCTGCTGTATAATGATCTTATACGCGCTGTTTTCTTCCCAGTGATAGTGCAGGTCAAAATGGGTTGCAGTTGTGTCGCCTGAGAAGGTGTATCCTTTAAGGCGAACAAAATTTGTATCGGCCAGGATCATTTTTGAGGAATCGAATGATACAATCTTATTACTCAATGCAATTTCAAAAGGGCTTAATAGATCCTGCGGCCCGTCAGTAAGGCTTGTGGTAAATTTAAGTTTTGGTATTTCTTTAGGCACAGTCTTTTTATTTTTATTTGTTGATGTAGTGCCTGTTTTCTTTTTTTCCGTGGGCTTTACTTCCTGGTAAGCGTAAAATTTAATGGTTTGTGAAGAGCTGTCAATGGTTAACGGCGCATTTAAAAATGCAAACATTTTAGTACTGTCATTATATTTTTTAGCATAATCATTTGGTAATACAAACGCATTATACGTGCCGGGTGCAATGTTGCGGAAAGTAAAATTGCCCTTGCCGTCAAGCCTGGTAAGATATTTAGGGTTATTTTTTTTTATGGATGTATCAGAGAGGTTGCTATGCAATACCACTAACAATGTTGAATCTGTTTTTCCGGTCTCGGCAACTACTACATTACCGCTTAACTTACCCTCATCCAGTTTGCTACCAGTTGAAAAAACATAGGTAAAATTTTTGGCAATATTACCTTCATTAACGTCCTTTAATCCTTTTCCAAAATTGATTGAATAGGTGGTATTTGGCTGCAGCGAATCTTTAAGAATGATAGTTACTGTTTTTAATTTGCTTTCAACTATCGGGTTGACGGCCGGATAGGGTGAAACAATAAGATTATCGTTCATGTTATTATCCAATTGCACATATTCGTCAAACGTAAGGACGATTTTTTTAGAAGTGAAATGCAGCGCTGAATCCTTTGGTACTGCGTTTACCAAAACAGGGGGCAAAGTATCTTTTGGGCCACCGCCGGGTGGGATAATATTGGCGCACCCCGAACCGGTGATCATGCTGCCAAGTATAACTATAAATAAAAGAAAGAGAACAGCCTTGCCCATGTATAAAGTTTATGCAGTGGTTGCAAACATAATAGGTTTATTTGGTTTACTTTCCCAACAATACTTTAAATATATATATAAGGGTCAAAATATTGAGTATTAGATATTTGATTGCTTTTGGGTTTGGGTATTTTTTCCCTGGAATTTATTTAAGCATCTGCCTCTTCTTCTATTTCATGCAATGCCACTGCAAGGTTATTGGTTTTAACAAAATTGCACCAGTGGCAATCCGGTTTGCCGCAGCCGGTATAAAAATCGCGGTTCTGTATTTTAGCCCATGCTTCGCTTATCTGTTGTTTTACGGTTGTTATATCTTCAGGGGTTATCACCACTTTGCTTTTGCGGTAAACCTTCTTTTTGTCGGGTTCAATAAAGTCAAATTCGGTGCTCACAATATTCCATTGCTTGCTCTGGTAATTATCTATCAGTATTTTGTAAAACACTGCCTGCCGCCAGTAATCTCCGCCATTGGGCTGCTTGTCATTTGGCGGTACTAATTTATCTTTTGCTTTATCAATATCGCCTGTCTTATAGTCAACCACATTAACGTTCTTTCCGTCAAACTCAAGCTTATCAAGCTTTCCTTTTATAGGCACCCCATTTACTATTATATTGCGCACGTTAAGCTCAATGGCAACTATTTTGTTCCAGGTATTAACGTAGGTTGCATAATAATTGGTCAATACTTCCTGCCCGTATTCCAGCCTTCTGGCAAACTGCTCGCGGGTAAAATTTTCACGGTGTTTGTGCATGTACCACTCAAAATCTTTTACCAGGCTTTGGCTGCCTGCAAACTGCTCATTATCTTTTAATTTTCTAAATAACTGCTCGAGTGCATAATGCACTGCAGACCCAAACTCCATCGCTTCATTTTTTGGGGAAGGGATGCGTATAAGGTTCCTGAAATAAAATTCCAGCGGGCATTTTAAATAATTGTTCAATGCAGTAACGCTCATCACAAATTTTTCCAACAGGCGTCCAACCAGTTCTTCTTCAACTTTTTCAATTTCAGGCATAACTATCTCCTGCAATTGCAACAGTTGAAATGCTGCTATTACCTCCGCATCTATTATTATTTTTTCAGCGGGCAGATGATGATGCTCCTGCATTTCTGCAATAAATAAAGAAGGCTCCATTTCCTTGCCATCATTTTTAAACCGGCTGTACGATATTTCCAAATGCCGTTCCGCCCGTGTTAGTGCCACATAAAATAAGCGGCGTAATTCTTCCAGTTCCCTTCCCGGGCCATCATCTGAACGGGAAGAAAAAATAGTATCCGGGAATTTATACCCGCCAAATGGCTTTCTTTTCTTTTCCCAAAAGGCTGCATTGCATCCTGCAAAAAATACGTATTCAAATTCAAGCCCTTTGCTTCCATGAGCAGTTAAAAGATTTACGCCTTTATCACTGCCGCTTACCTGTACCAGTGGCAAGGGCAATCCTTCTTTTTCCATCAGGTCAATAATACGCACCAGTTCCTGCAAACGTAAAAAAGGGTTCCGGTGTGTTTCTTCTTTTATAAAATCAAAAAAAACTGTAAGTACCTGTAACAGCCAAATCTTTTCGTCGCTTTGCATCATAAAATTTAATACGCCTGCTTCGCGAACGATATGTTCCACTAAAATTTGGAGGGTTACATTAGAAACATCCCCTATAAGTTTTTCAATAACAGCACTTGCCTGTTTTAAGTTTGGATGGATGCCTTTTGAAAAAAGATCTTTGGCGGGCTCATTACTTTTTTCGTAAAGCAGCCTCCTTATAGATGTTTTCTCATTGGCATTAAACTGTTTTTCGGCTACTTCTATTGTTAATTTGGCTATCACGATCGGCGGTATATGAAACCAGTCAAAATGCAATATTTCAAACAGCATTTCATCACCGCTAAAAGGTATATCGTGCTCTGCTGCCAGGTACCGCAACATTAAAACGATCTTTTGTGCCAGCGGTATATCCAGTATGTTAAGGCTTCTTTTACTGAATACCGGGATATTCCTTTGTTTAAAATATTGCAGTAATAACTCGCCATATTTATTTTCCTTATAAATAACAGCTATCCTTCCGGGCTCAATACCCTGCAGCAAAAGTTTTTGTACCTGCAGTGTAATGCCCGTCATTTCCTGGCCCTGCGTTTCATACTCTTTTATAATTGGAG
>JABDFW010000046.1 GCA_013286305.1 Bacteroidota bacterium | reverse complement strand
TACAATACCCGGTATAAAAAATGCAAATGTGGTGGTTATTCCACCTCCGCCGATCCAGGGTATAGGGCAGGCAGCAGGGTTTAGCATGCAAATAGAACAGGGCAGCACCACCGATGATATACATGCATTTGAAACAGTAGTTAAAAAATTTGTGGCCGAAGCACATAAAAACCCGGCAATATCCACGGCTTTTAGTTATTACTCAGCCCACACGCCCAGTTACAATTTAACTGTTGACCGGGAAAAATGCAGCAAGTTAGGGGTTAGCCTTTCAGACGTTTTTACTACAATGCAAGCTTATATGGGCAGCTTGTTTGTGAATGATTTTACGCTTTATAACCGCACATTTCATGTAGTGGTACAGGCTGATACTATTTTCCGGGCACTGATATCTGACCTGAATAAATACTATGTGCGTAACAGCGACGGTTCAATGGTACCACTTAGTACAGTGATAAGTTACAAGCCGGTAGAGACCGCACCACTGATATCCCATTTCAATATTTTCCGTTCTGCCGAAGTAGATGGTTCTACACCGCAGGGCTACAGCACCGGTGAAGGGATAGAAGCACTTAAAGCAACAGCCGCTAAAGCGCTGCCACGGGGATATACATACGAATTTTCAGGGCTTAGCTATGAAGAGATAAAGGCGGGCTCGCTCACTATTTATATATTTATTTTCTCTATCGTTTTCGTATTTCTTTTTTTGGCGGCGTTGTATGAAAGCTGGTCGGTACCATTTTCTGTCATGCTTGCCGTGCCAATAAGTGCGTTCGGGGCCATACTTGCTTTAACATGTGTTCCACCATTAACCAACAATGTTTATGCGCAGATAGGATTGATAACCTTGATAGGCCTTTCAGTAAAAAACGCCATACTTATTGTGGAATTTGCCAAAACGCGCGTGGATAACGGAGGAGAATTAATACAATCTACCCTTGAGGCGGTAAGGCTTCGCCTGCGCCCCATTATTATGACCTCTATGGCGTTTATATTAGGAGTGCTGCCGCTTGTATTTGCTACCGGCGCAGGCGCTGTAGCCCGCAATACCATAGGGTTTACCGTTTTGGGCGGTATGCTGGCAGCTTCCACATTGGCCATATTTATTGTGCCGGTATTGTTTGTAGTAATTACGCGGTTTTCCTATGGTAAGGAGAAGTTAGCTTACTTGCAGGCACATCATAATGAATTGGTGGAGAAAACTAAGCGCGCAGACGAGCAGAACATTGACCCCGAGCTGGAATTCGACATAGCGCATGACCCGCATAAGCAAAATGCCCCCCAGTAAGATTTGGAAATGAGGTAGTTTGAAAATTTGAAAATGAAGAATTCTGTAAATTTCAAAAAGTGACAGCTTTCTCAGTCATTATCAAATTCACAAATTTCCCCTTTCATCATTTTTAAATCAATCTTAAAATAGGCTATCTGCTTTCAATCCCTACCTTTGCCGCTCAATTTTGAAGATTTTTTATGAACATGGACAAAAATACCATTATTGGTTTTGTGTTGATAGCCGTTTTAGTTGTTGGATTTATGTGGTACAGTAAGCCAAGCCCGGCGGAACTGGCGTTGCAGCAGCACATCCAGGATTCTACTTTCGCCGCCCAAAACAAAAAAACAAACGATTCACTGCAGGCAGCAATAAATACCGCAAAACGGGATACGAATCAAATAAAGACCCAGGCGGGCATTTTTTCTGCCGGGGCCCTTGGTACTGAGCAGTTTACCGTTGTTGAGAATGATGTTTTAAAAGCAATATTCAGCAATAAAGGCGGCAGGTTAAAAAGCGTGGAGCTTAAAGGCTACAAAACATTTACCGGCAAAAATGTGATGCTTTCAGGCGCGCCGGACGATAATATGGCCTATGTTGTAAATGGCACCAATAATGCTCAGGTGCTCACCTCTACCTTTTACTTTCCGCAGGTTAGGGTTGATTCTGCCAATGGAACAAAAACTGTTTCCTTCACCCTGCCTTCATCCGCAGGGCAAACCATTACACACCAGTATATTATAAAGAACGGCAGCTACATGATAGACTGGAATATTGTACTTGATGGTGCAAACAGCCTGTTGCCGCAGGGTATGTTTAATTTTCAATGGCAATTGCACCCATTGCAGCATGAAAGAACGGCCAGCTACGAAAGGCTGCAAACGAATGTATGTTTTGAGGAAGGAAATGATTTTAACTATATTTCTGCAAAAAATACCCACAAATTTGAATTACCTATACAATGGGTTGGCGTAGTTCAGCAGTTTTTTAATACCACTGTTATCTCAAAAAATAACTTCAGCGCCGGTGATGTACAATGGCAGCGCAAGAGCGACACCACCAACGTGTTGGGAGATGTAAGCATAACAATGCAGCAAAAAATTGGATTGAACCCAACTGCTACCATACCCCTGCAATTGTATTTTGGGCCTAATGAATACCATATTCTGCAAAACCAGGCCCCCGACATGGATAAAATGGTTAACCTCGGGCGGGATATGTACTCCTTTGTGAGGCCAATTAACAAGTATATTATTATGCCGGTGTTTAACTTTTTTGGCAGCATAGTAAGCAATTTTGGCTGGGCAATTTTATTCCTTACGCTTTTTATACGGCTTGTTACATCGCCATTAACCTACAGCAGCTATTTGAGCGGCGCCAAGATGAAAGTGTTGCGCCCTGAACTGGATGCCATAAAAAAGAAACTCGGCGCTGACCAGCAGGCATTTGCTGTGGAGCAGATGAAACTGTTTAAAGAAGCGGGCGTTAACCCATTGGGCGGTTGTATTCCGGCACTCTTACAAATACCTATATTCTTTGCGTTATACAGTTTCTTTAATTCAAATATTTCACTTCGCGGGGTTCATTTCCTGTGGGCGCAAGACCTTTCTTCAGCCGATACATTCATACACTTCAACAGCGACGTTTGGCTTATTGGCGACCATATAGGTTTGTTTACCTTAACAGCCATCATCACCAGCTTTCTTATATCGCTGTACAACATGAACAATACACCGGCACAGGGGCCAAATGCTGCTGCCATGAAATACATGCCGTACATTTTCCCGTTCGTATTGTTCTTTGTATTCAATAAGCTGCCATCGGCGTTAACATGGTATTATACCGTATCAAACATTATAACACTGGCAATACAGTTTGTTATACAAACATATATTATTGACCATACCAAGATACTTGCCCAAATAGACGTAAAGAGAAAAGCGCCTAAAAAACAAAGCAAATTCCAGGATCGTTACACGCAAATGCTGGAAGCGCAAAAGAAAGTGCAGGATCTTAAAAACAAAGGCCAGCAGGGCAAGAAATAAATTATTTTAACTTGTTATAAAGCCTGCCATCAGTAAAATGATGGCAGGTTTTTTTTAATTTTGAACTCTCCTACATCCCTACCTTCACCCGTCGTTGCATCAATTCTCTCCAGGTAGTAAGTATAATGTGTTCGTCTTCCAATGCTTTTTTAAAAGCCGGGTTTATCATGGTAAGCATATCGCCCCTGCGTACCGGGCCGCTATCTGAAATATGTGCAAATATGCTGGAAGTTGCAGTACAATGCATGATCATCATGGTAACGCCGGGTTGCAATTCCTTTAAGGCTGCAATATATTTAGCGGTTTTGTAGCGCTGTAATTTTGTATCATCTGTTTTTACGCTGTCGGGTATCTTCCAGTCATAGCTTTGGTTGTGAAGGTCGTCAAGAACCGGCAGCCCGGCATTCCATAACATTTTACCTGCGGCCTGCATTTGTTGTATTTGCGCATCGGGTGCGTTCGTTTCAGACTTGATCACTATATCTTTTCCACCCGGCAGCATTACAGGAATATGGCTTTCTATCCCCACTTTGATATATCGTTGTAAAAAAGCAGCCGAGGCAAACAGGGTGCCCATGTGAGAATCAAGATGAGTTGGTTGAAAACCCATGGCGCGTGCCCTGTCAAGCTGTGCACGTATTTCTCTTTCTACTTCATCGGCGGTGGCATGTAATACTACCTCAGCTACAGATGGCCAAAGATCGCCTTCTTTATCCGTTAACCCGGGTACGATAGTTTTACCTGCAAGCGGCCCCCATCGGTAATCGCCCCACTCCGAAGTAAGGGTTAGGTGCAAACCAGCATCAAGCTGTGGGTGCAATTTTAAATAGTGTATAAAGCCCGGCACCCAGGGGCAGGGCATCATTACGCTGCAGCTTGTGGCAACACCCTCTGTCATTGCTGTGATAGCGCCATCGTTGGAGTCATAACTCATACCCACATCATCCACATGCAATATCAATACTTTAGAGCCTTTTGGGTAACCAAGTTTTTCAGCGTAGGTACTGTCAGCCATTTGTGCTTTAGCGGCAATAAAAGAAATAGCGGCAAGAAACAGGAGGGCATATTTTTTTGTGAACATAGCAAGCAGTTACAGTTTATGAAGATGTAATAAAGATAAATAGTAAAACCATATTCCGGCACGAAAAAAACATGGGATCATTTTCTCAAAGAAATATAATTCTCAAATATGCTATTATACAACTTATTACTCCCCTCTGCTGCCGTAAATATTTTATCCGCAGTAATAAACTGCTTTATTTCTTTAATATCTTTTATCCATCCCTTGTATAACATTCCCAAATAAACAGCACCCATAACTGATGAATCTGCGTCTTTTTGCAATAACACCTTTATACCAAAAATGTCGGCCAGTAACTGCGCCATAAAATCGTTGTTAAAAAAGCCCCCGTTGGCATAAACTGTATCTGCTGTTGCCTGGTTTGGCAGCGACTGAAATATTTCATACACATTCAGCAATACCCCCTCTAATACAGCTCTTGCAAAATCGTTAACGGAGTGTATATTTTTTATGCCGGTAAACTGCCCTGTGGCATCCGCATCCCAAACGGGAGCTCGCTCCCCATATAAATACGGAACAAATAACAATCCCTTCGCACCCGCTTCGGATTGTTTTGCAAGTGAGACGATCTTTTCATAGCACTCTTCATCTTTTGTGCCGGGCAAAAATATTTTTGCAAACCATTGTACTGCATTGCCGCCGTTATTGGTAGCACCACCGTTTAAGTACCAGTCATCCTGCAACAGATAAGTAAATGTTTTTTGTTGTGGGTTAGTAATAGGCTGGTGTATAAAGGTTCTTACGGCGCCGCTAGTGCCGATGGTTACGCAAACATCATTCTCCAATAACGCCCCGCTGCCAAGCTGCGCGGCAGAACCATCGCTGCAACCCATAATAAACGGGATGTTTGTTGTAAGGCCAATTTGATTTCTTATTTCGGGCGATGCATTTTCTTCTACATGATATATTTCAACGGGTTGAGAAAGTTTATCTGCTGTTATCCCGGCTATCCTGAGCGAATCTTCATTCCATTGTTTTGTGTGGATATTAAAAAGGCCGGTTGCAGAGGCAATTGAATAGTCAACTATATATTTCCGGAACAGCCTGTTGATAATATATTCTTTGATTGAAATAAACTTAAATGCTTTTTCAAAAATGTTTGGCTGTGTTTCTTTAAGCCATAACAGTTTGCACAAAGGAGTCATGGCATGTATTGGCGTTCCGGTTTGTTCGTATATACTTGCAGAGCCATCGCTCTCCTTAAGATCCTTTGCATATTTAGCTGCCCGCGTATCAGCCCAGGTCATAGCATTCATGAGGGGTTTTCCATTTTCATTTACAGCCAGCAAGCTATGCATAGCAGTGCTGAAACTAATGCAAGCAAACAATTCCTGTGAAGTGTGCTTAAATGCTTCATTCAAAAGGCTGGTAGCATTATTGAATATTTCTTCGGCATCCTGTTCATGTTTGCCGGTTTCATCGGTAAAAGAGCGGCAATTTTTTTTTGAAGAAAATATTACACCGTTCTTTTTGTTTACGATAACTAATTTACAATGCGTTGTACCTATATCTATACCGATAATATTATCCATTCACCTGATTTTAGCAATCCCGAATATAGAAAAAGCATTTTTGATTCGGCAGAAATTCCTACTTTCATGCCTCTTCTTTACTTTAAATAATCTAACAGCGGTATGCCTGGAATTCAAATTAAGAAACAACCAAAAAAGTACGATGCGGTAATTGTTGGCTCGGGCGCGGGGGGCGGCATGGCAACCTATGTGCTTGCCAAGGCAGGTTTAAAAGTTTGCCTTATAGAAGCCGGGCCTATGTTTGACCCTGCAAAAGATTCACTCCAGTTTGCAAAGCCCTGGGATTCGCCCAGGCGCGGGGCAAGCACTAAATTCCGCCCTTTTGGCGATTTTGACGGGTGCTATTGGGGATGGGAGGTTGACGGAGAGCCCTATACGCATGTAGGCGACACAAAGTGGGAGTGGTGGCGTGCACGCATGCTTGGAGGCAGAACTAACCATTGGGGACGAATATCCCTGCGGTTTGGGCCAAAAGATTTTAAACGTAAAAGCATTGATGGCCTGGGTGATGACTGGCCAATAAGCTATGATGATGTAAAGCCTTATTATGATAAGATAGATAAATTGCTTGGTGTTTTCGGTACCAATGAAGGGTTGGTTGATGACCCGGACGGTATCTTTCTCCCGCCCCCAAAACCGCGCCTGCATGAACTTATGATAAAAAAGTCGGCCACCGGTATTGGTATCCCGGTTATTCCTTCCCGGTTATCTATCATTACAAAACTTAATAAAGATATTGGCGAAGGCCGTGGCGAATGTAAATTTTGTGCCCAGTGTGGCCGCAGTTGTAAAATGTACGCGGATTTTTCATCATCATCAGCCCTTATAATACCTGCTTTAAAAACAGGTAATGTTGACCTGGTTACCAACGCGATGGCGCGTGAAGTGATTACTAATGCGGAAGGTTTGGCAACCGGCATATCCTATGTAAGCAAGGATGATATGCAGGAGTACCAGGTTAGTGGCAAAACAATTATACTCGCTGCAAGTGCCTGCGAAAGCGCAAGATTAATGCTTAATTCAAAATCGCAGCGCCATCCCAACGGTATTTCTAACAGTGGTGATGCAGTGGGCAGGTACCTGCACGATTCAACAGGGGCGGATATGGGGGGCATTTTACCACAATTGTTTGACCGCAAGCGCTATAATGAAGATGGAGTTGGCGGTATGCATGTTTATACACCCTGGTGGCTTGATAATAAAAAACTTGATTTTCCGCGTGGTTACCACATTGAATACGGCGGTGGCTTCGGCATGCCTTTGTACGGCTTTAACTGGGGCATAGAAAACCTTAACGGCACTTATAAAATAAAAGGCCAGCAAAAAGAAGCAGGCGGCTATGGCGCATCCCTTAAAGAAGATTACCGTTATTTCTTTGGCGCACACGTAGGCATGGCAGGCCGCGGTGAGGCTGTTGCCCGCAGGGAAAGTTATTGCGAGATCGATCCCCAGGTAGTTGACAAATACGGTATTCCCGTACTGCGGTTTAATACCAGTTATACCGATTATGAGATCAAGCAGGCGAAGCACATGAAAGAAACCTTTGCCGAAATACTGCATGCTATGGGGGCCGTAAGCATTTGGGGCGATAAAGATGGCCCGGAAAATAATTACGGGCTACATAATCCCGGCGCGATCATTCACGAGGCTGGAACAGTGCGCATGAGCAACGATGCAAAAGGCGGCCCATTGAACAGCTGGAGCCAGGCGCATGAATGCAAGAACCTGTTTTGTGTAGATGGTGGGCAGTTTGTATCGCAGGGCGATAAAAACATTACCTGGACAATCCTTGCGCTCTCCATGCGTGCAAGCGAAAACCTGGTAAGTGAATTAAAGAAAAATAATATTCCGTCAAACGGGATATAGAAAGGGGTTGCGTGTTTCCGGTTACAAGTTTCCGGGTTCATGATAAGTAAACATTATAGCGCCGGTAACCTGTAACAGGAAACCGATAACTAAATAAACATTGAAAAATGGACAGAAGAAGATCGCTTAAAGCCCTTATGTTTGGCACTATATCAACCGGTGTGTTGATAGATGCCTGTAAATCGGATAAGGAAAAAATTATAGCAACAGCCACGCCAACACCTGCAACCGGCTTTAACCGTATGGCAGAAGAAGCAAAGCATGAGAAGACGATCACTGATATGCCTGCTTTTTTTACACCACAGGAAATGGCGACCATTACATTATTGGGGGATATTATTATTCCCAAAGACGGTGTAAGCGGCAGCGCGAGTGACGCTAAAGTGCCAGATTTTATTGCGTTTATTGTTAATGATAAGCCCGAACTGCAAACACCCATGCGCGGCGGCCTGAGATGGCTTGATATGGAGTGTTTAAGCCGTTATGGTAATGCATTTACCGACTGTACAAACAAACAACAAATGGAAATGGTGGATGATATTGCATACCCTAAAAAAGTTAAACCTGGTATGCAGCCCGGTGTTAATTTTTTCAGCCTTATGCGTAACTTGACTGCAACAGGCTTTTACACTACCCAAATAGGGCTTGACGATGTTGGTTATATGGGTAATACGATTACTGAATGGAATGGCGTGCCTGATGATGTATTGAAACAATATGGGCTTGCCTACACAGATAAGGAATTAAAAGAATGCGCGAGCTACAGCTAAAAATAAATGGAAAGCCCCGCTGAGGCGGAGTTTTTTGATTTTATGCTGATGATAATTTTTTTATTTTGTTATGAATTTTGAACTCACACATCTCCCTTCTCTCAACATTGCCGGTATTTCCATACGCACGGCCAACGCAGGTGGCCGCGCTCAAAAAGAGATAGGCGAATTGTGGCAAAAGTTTACTGGCCAACAGATATTACAAAACATTCCAAACAGGGTTAATGATGATATTTATTGTATGTACACCGAATATGAATCGGATGCAAATGCGGAATACACTACCATAATAGGCTGCAGGGTGAATGACATAAGTGATTTGCCACCAGATATATCAGGGTGGCTGATACCAGGCCAGCTTTACAGGCTGTATAATACAGAAACACCGGGTAATATAATGGCCACCTGGATGCATATATGGCAATCGGATATTGATCGTGCTTATGCGGCTGATTTTGACGTGTATAAACAGGACGGCTCTGTAGAAACCTATTTGTCTGTGTGAATAAACCTCGTGATATGAAAAATATGATTTTCTTTATGCTGGCAATGTCAATGTTGTTATTAGCAGCATGCAGCTCATCTAATGGAAACCTGACGATGCAGGCAAAGATTGACAGCCTGCAAAAGCAATTAAATGATACTTATAAGCCCGGGCTTGGGGAGTTTATGAGCGGCATACAGGTACATCATGAAAAACTTTTTTTTGCCGGCCAGCATGGTAACTGGAAACTGGCGGATTTTGAGATACACGAAATTATGGAGTCGCTGGACGATATTGCAAAGTACTCAACTGACAGGCCGGAGTCTAAACTTGTGCCGATGCTAAATACCCCGCTGGATAGTTTAAACGCATCTATCGCAAAAAAAGATGCGGCAGGGTTTAATAAAAACTTTATCCTGTTAACCAATACCTGCAACAATTGCCACCATGCTGTTAACTACGATTTTAATAAAGTAAAAATACCCACCACTCCTCCATTCAGTAACCAGGAATTTTAATATATCTTCAACCCCCAAAATAGTACAGCTTTCATGAAAAAGAAATGGATCATCATCTCCCGGGTCATATCGGTTATTTTATTTATGTGGTCTTTATATGTTTTGTTCGATGTGACCACCAGGATATATACTAATATGCATACAGGTTTACGCACCGGCGCCCTTCGGGCAGAAAATGTTGGATATGGGCACCTGGTTAAAAGTTTTTACATAATATACCTAACCGCCTTTATTGCATTGTATGCAGGCATTGCCCTGATGTATGAGAAAAAGCAGGGATGGATATTCGCTATCATTGCCTGTATGCTTTATACCGGTTCAATGCTCATATCTGCCCGCAATAACCTTATCATAGAAAATACCAATAAGCTTGTTGGGGTTAGTTATTTTGGCGCCGCGCTTCTTTTTGCGACCATGTTTATTTTGCTGGTGCTTAAACCTTTCAGGGAAAAGTACCGGCCTGCTTTTAAAAACTGGTTGTTTGTAGGGGCTATAGTTGGGTTAATTATTGTTGCAAAAAATATATCATAACCCCAGTATTATAATTTGCGTAGTACTTCAATTGTTTTATCAACCATCGCAACGTTTATATCCAGGTGCAGTACAAACCTCACCTGTGTTGTGGAAATGGCAATGGCAAGAATATTGTTTTTTTTCAGTTCCGCAGCTAACGAAGCTGATGTATGCCTTCCGTTTATTTTAACAATTACAATATTGGTTTCAACAGGTAATATTTCCTCCACAAAATCTTTTTTCGTCAGCGCTTCGCCAATAGCTGCCGCGTGTTTGTGATCTTCTGCAAGACGTTCAATATTATTATCAAGCGCATAAATGCCGGCGGCTGCTAAAAAACCGGCTTGCCGCATACCGCCTCCAAATACTTTGCGTATCCTTCTTGCTTTGGCAACCAGGGCTTTAGTTCCTATCAAAACGCTCCCCGCCGGCGTGCCCAGGCCTTTACTTAAGCAAACGGAGATACTGTCGAAAGTTTTGCCGTAGTCTTCTGCATGTTCAATTTTTGCAATAATAGCGTTAAACAAACGTGCGCCATCAAGATGAAAAGCCAGGCCGTTTTCGCGGCAAACGGTTTTTATATTTTCAAATTCAGCAAAGTCGTAACAACTGCCACCGCCGCGATTAGCAGTATTTTCTAAGGAAACTAAACTTGAATACGCTTTGTGTGCATCCAGTTTATTGTTAATAGATTCTTTTACCTGCCCCGCCGTTATCCTCCCTCTGTCACCCTCAATCAGCTTAACTGAGCAGCCCGCATTAAACGCGATACCGCCGCCCTCATATTGATAAATATGCGATAACTTATCGCAAATAACTTCATCGCCGGGCTGTGTGTGGCATTTAATGGCTATTTGGTTAGTCATCGTACCGCTTGGGCAGAATATGGCCGCCTCCATGCCGAACATAGCGGCAAGTTTATCCTGCAGGGCGTTTACGCTTGGGTCTTCACCAAAAACATCATCACCCACAGGCGCAGTCATCATAGCATGTAACATGCCTGCGGATGGTTTGGTAACGGTATCGGAACGGAGGTCTATTATCATGGGTGCGAAGATAAAAGTTTGTATCGAATGTTATATTTTGCAATTTTAAGCAGCTTTAATCCTAAATTAAAACCCTTAATTCAAGAATTTTTTCTTACTTTACCCAATTCTTTAATCGTACCAATTCTAAACAGCCATTATGAATTCAGTAACCAAGATCTTCGCCTGCCTGCTTTTTATTTGTAATAACGCTTTCAGCCAAACTTATTCACTTGGCGATAAAACAACGGCGCAAGACTTTGCCGCTTTACCAAAAGCAGCTGCGCCTGCAAACCGTGACCTTACCACGCTGCCGCCTTCTGTTTCTTTAAAACCGTATGCACCCAATGTAGGCAACCAGGGTACTTATGGCACGTGTGTTGCCTGGAGCAGTGCTTATGCCGCCCGGACAATCAGTTATGCCATACACCACAATATGCAGAACAAGGACAGTATTACAAACGAGGCATTTTCGCCGGGGTATTTATATTATTATATAAAGAGCGCCAATGATGCTAACTGTTCAAATGGTGCCTCCATATATAATGCTATGGAAATCCTGGAACAAAAAGGGGCAGTTTTAAAAAGCGAAGGAGTGAGTGACTGTTCTGCCCAAAGCCCCGGCAATGAAGACGCTAAAGCTGTTCCTTTTAAAATAAAAGATTTCCTTGCCCTTTCAGATTATGGTGGAGTAGGGAAAAATGACGTATTAAAAATTAAAAAAAGCCTGGCGGAACAAAAGCCTGTTATTATGTCGTTTAAATGCATGCAGTCTTTTTTTGCGGTTCCGGCTACCGGCTTTTGGTCTCCGGCGCCAAACGATGTCTATAAAGGCGACCATGCAATGTGTATAATCGGATATGATGATAATATTAACGGAGGGTCTTTTGAGGTGATGAATAGCTGGGGCACTTATTGGGGTAATAAAGGATTTTTTTGGCTCAATTACGGCCTGTTTACCCAGTATGGCAATTATGCCGTGGAAATGATGGATTTTGAAAGTGCAGCTCCAAAACTTGCAGGCAGCCTGGATTTTGTACTAACAGACAACACCGTAATGCCTGTTGAAAGAACAAAAATAAACAGCCGTTCAATACAGGTGGAAGACGATGACCAGGCGGATTACAGCCAGTATAAAATTTCACAAATTTACCCCGGCGGCACTGCGTTTAAAATAAAGTTCACCACCAGCGCCCCTGCTTACGTGTATATTTTTTCAGAAGATAATAAGCAGGTTATTTCTACCATATTTCCGTATAACCCAACTATAAGTGCCGCAATAAATTCTAATAACACCACCATATACCTTCCTTCTGAAACAAAACATGCGCGCCTGAGCATGGACAGGGGCAAAGAAAATATTTGCGTATTGTACAGCAAGGAAAAACTTGATTTTAACGGCCTGGTGGATTATATAAACAGTACAAATAAAACTATTTATGAAGCGGTAAAAGACAAGTTTGCTGATAAGCTTATTAGTCTTAAGCAGGTACAGTTCAGCGATAAGGCAATACAGTTTACAGCGCCTGCTAACGATAACAGTATAATTTGTTTTTTTATTTCGCTGGAACATAACTAAAAGGATCGTTTATGAATAAGCTGCTTAAAAATGCCGGCATATTAAAACAGTTAACAGTGCATGCATTTATTAAAACCGTTATGTTAGCTGTACTGCTTATCCCTTCTTTTAAAGGTATTACACAAACAACTACAGCAAACGACCTTGTTAAAAAAGCGCTTGAGTATAACACCAGTAAGCAAAATGATATTGCACTTACCTACTGCAACCAGGCTATCGCACTGGAGCCTTACAATGCCTGGGCCTATAATGTAAGAGGGGTTGTTTATTACAGCCTGAGCAATTATGATTATGCTATTAATGATTATACAAAAGCTATTTCGTTAAACACTAATTACGACCTGCCATATAGCAACCGGGCTTTAATTTATTTTAACCAGCGCAAATACGACCTGGCATTGGCAGATTACAGCAGGGCACTGCAAATTAACCCCTACAACACAGGGGCATATACCTACCGGGGATTAATTTATTTAAACCAGGCCCAATATGACCTTGCCCTTGCTGATTATAACAGCGTTATACAAATTAACCCTGCCAACGCTGATGCATATGCCTACAGGGGAATAATTTATTATAACCAGGGTAAATATGACCTGGCTTTAAGCGATTATAACAAGGTAATACAATTAAACCCGCAGGCTTATTTAACAATTGCAAACCGCGGCTTGGTTTATTATGGCCAGGGTAAATACGATTTGGCATTAAACGATTATAGCAGGGCATTACAGCTAAACCCGCAGGATTATATAACATATATAAACCGTGGTTTAATTTATTATAACCAGGCTAATTTTGATTTAGCGCTGAATGATTTTAACAAGTCAATTGACATTTACCCATCCAATGCCAACGCCTACGCTGACCGTGGCCTGGTTTATTTTAACCAGGCTAAATACGACCTGGCATTGATGGATTATAATAAAGCCATTGAGCTTGCCCCCACATCTTATATTAACTATTCAAACCGCGGGCTGAATTATTACTACCAGGGAAACTACAGCCAGGCAATATTGGATTTTAAGCAGGCTCTTTCATTGGACCCTTCCCAGGCAATTATCTACCCAAACATCATCATAACACTTATTCATATAAAAAACTTTGATGATGCAGCGTCATACTACCAGCAATATAAAAGCAGGAACCTAAAATCGTATATTGACGGAACCGACTGGCAGTTTTATTTAACGCTTGTAAATGCAGCTGCCAATTATGTTGTTAAAGGCGATTATACCAATGCATTGTCGCAGGTAATTATTGCAGAACACCAGTATAATGAGCATTATGCGGCAGGCACAGTGGTAAAGAACTATATTAAAAATGCATACGCGGAAATATTAAACCTAAAGGGGTATTTACAGGTAAAGTTAGACCAGCTTGCAGAAGCCAAAAACTCTTACCGGCAGTCGTTAGCATTAAACCCCGTTCAGCAGGACATAAGTGATGTTTTAAAAAACCTGGACATTGAGCCGGTGATCGCAGATAAAACAGCACCAGAAATAACGCTGATCTCCCCCGCGCCAAGCCGCAGCATTGATATTGTAAGTGACGATGAAAAAACACAGATCATAGGCAGGGCTAAAGACCCAAGCGGCATAAGCGTTGTAAAAATTAATGGCCAGCCGGTAAAAAATGTAGAAGATGACGGATTGTTCATTAGTGAAATAAACCTGCAAAACGGCGGTAATAATATTACCATAGAGGCTACTGATAAAAATGGTAACACAGCCACTAAAACATTTACTATTAATACTTCAATTACCACAACTAAAGTTGACCCCGCCCCGCAAGTTGAAGCCAACCAAACATATTATGCTATAATTATTGCTGAGCAGGATTATACAGATAAAACAATTCCTGATCTTACCAAACCTATAAGCGACGCAAGGGAATTAAAGAATATACTTGAATCGTCTTATTTTTTTGATGCATCACATATTGACACAATGTTTAACCGCAGCCGGGAGGATATACTTGGTGATATTATAGCCCGCTGTAACACTTTAAAAGAGAACGATAACCTCCTGATATTTTATGCAGGGCATGGCATAGCTTCAAAAAACAGGATGGGTGATGTTGATGGTTATCTTGTGCCCGTTTCTGCCCAAAAAAATAATACGGCCACTTATATAAATGCCAACGATATAAATACGGCCTTTAAAAACAGTGTGGCAAAGCATATTCTGTTTATTGCGGACGCGTGCTTTAGCGGCGCTTTTTTAAGATCGCGCTCATTGCTGCCGGATGCAAACAATGGCATACAAAAGCTATATAATACCATAAGCCGTACTGCCATGACAAGCGGCAATTTAGAGCCCGTACCCGATGAGAGTAAATTTGTGTTCTACTTTAAAAAAAGGCTGCAGGAAAATACCCAAAAATATTTAACTGCCAGGGAACTGTATAATAGTTTTTACGAGGCAATATTAAATAATACAGATACTACTCCCGGCTATGGTGCCATATTTAGCGTTGGGGATGAAGGCGGTGATTTTGTATTTATAAAAAAATAACAAATTGTAAAATAGTATCAGGAATAAATTAAAAGGTATTCTAAATATGCCTGCAATTTTGTAATGTGGGTATAATAGTGCACATGATAGCAACAAAATAACGTGCTGTTTGTTTAGCACCGCTTCAAAAAGTATCTGTTGCATTCTGGTACAATTAATGCCTCATCAGGTATATAAAAGTTGTATTAAAATTGAAAACAGGGTATTTCATTGATAACATATTGAAAAACATTTTTATTATTCTTTTTCTTTTACTGCCTTTTTATATACAGGCGCAGGCTGAAGTTAGAAAAGACACCTCAGAGATCAGGAAAGACACATCAGAAGAAAGAGACCTGATTGATATTGCTAAGGCAACCTTTAACTATAAAACAAAACAAATACGCCAAAGAGGAACAAGAAAAATATATTTTTCTTTCCTTCCCTTAACATCTAATGTTCCCGGTGGTGGTAAAGCTTTAATAACGGCAACTACCGCAGGATTTTATTTGGGGGAAAGATATAATACTTCGTTATCAAGCGTAACTTTTTCACCGGACATCACCTTTAACGGGCGTATTGGTTTGCCATTACGGTCAAACATATGGCTTAAGGAAAATAAATTTAATATTTTGGGCGATACCCGTTTTCTTGTATATCCCCAATTTACCTGGGGGCTTGGTGGTAACAGCAATAACACTACCCGGGTACTGGTAAATTATAAATACATACGTTTTTACCAAAGCGTATTAAAAAAAGTAATGCCCTTTATTTATGCGGGCATTGGTTATGCAATGGATTACCACATAAATATTAAAACCATTGATGATACCGTAGGATTACAAAAGTTCACAGGATATAACGCCGGTACAGCAATTGGACAAAATTCTTTTTCATCAGGTATCCTTTTAAATTTGTTATACGACTCGCGGGTTAATACAATTAACCCTGCATCCGGTTGTTATACCGCTATTGTATTCAGGACAAATCAACAGTTTTTAGGAAGCAATACTGATTGGAATTCACTTAATGTTGATTGGCGCAAGTATCTTGCTTTTAGAAAAGACAGGCAGGATGTTTTGGCACTGTGGGCGTACTACTGGACAGTGCTTAACAAAAATGTACCGTATCTTGACCTGCCCAGTATTGGATTGGATTCCTATCAAAGATCGGGCAGAGGGTTTGATCAAAACCGTTACAGGGGGGAGGGGCTGATTGATCTTGAAGCTGAATATCGCCGTGATATTACTGCCAACGGCTTATTTGGTTTTGTTGTTTTTGCAAACATAAACTCGGTTACCGAACTGGATAAATACCAGTTTGCATACTGGCACCCTGCAGCGGGCCTGGGGTTGCGGATAAAATTTAATAAATTGTCAGGCACCAATGTGGCTATTGATTACGCCGCGAGTAAAGGGTTCTCCTGCTTCTATGTTAATTTGGGAGAAGTATTTTAATACCTGAATCAATTGAATAATACCAATATACACAATATACTTTAGGGCAACTCTTTTGTATTATCGCCTCATCCCCTAACCCCTTCTCCTCGCGGAGAAGGGCCTGACGAGATTATGGAGAAGAGCGCGTGTTGTTTTAAAATCTGTGGTATAACTAATCGAAAATATCAATCTACACACTATTGACTTAATGACTTACTGACCCCAATGACTTTCTTATTGACCTTCTTCCACAGGTGGTGTAAAAGCCGGTTTCTTCTCTTCCGCATGGGTAATACCAAAATTATACCTGAGTGTTATACCACATCTGCGGCTATCCTGTATCCTTGTTCCATCAACAAACACAGTGCCCTGCTGCAGGTGAAATAATGATCTGTTTGTTTTTAAAAGATCGGTACCTGATAAAATAATGCTTAGTTTTTTGTTTAATAAAGTTTTGGTAGCGCTCAGATTTAATTGCCCCATTGTTTTTAACTCATTAAATAACCTGAACCCGTTTACATACATCCAGGCATTCAGGTTAAAATTTAAAGTAGGCGTTGCTTTAAACTGGTGGCCTGTAAAAAATGTCCAGCTTGCCCTGCTATAATTAAGGGGCGAATTTTGATAGCTGCCATTGTATTGGATATAATTAAATTGTACACCGGCGTACATAAAGTACCTGTGGCCGGAGGGTACGCCGCCAAATAACCGCCCGTATATTTCCCTGTACTTTCCGAGGTTATCATACGTGCGAAAAGCAATTTTAGAAGTATCATTTTGATAAGTAACCGGGCTGAAGACATCTTTGGTGTTATTAACACCAATTGCAAATACCGGGAACTCATCATAGGTGGCATTTAGCTCGTAGTTAGTGGTAAACTGCGGTTGCAGTTTAGGGTTGCCCTGGTTGTACGTAAACTGGTCAACAAATTGAGGAGTAGGGTTAAGCTGGTCATAAGCCGGCCTTGTAATGCTTCTGCGGAATATGGCGTTGCCTATAATCGGGTACCCGAAAATTTTAAACAGGTTGCGTTTTATATAAAAATATGGAAAGAGGTCAGTGCGTTTTATAGAAAATGGATTGCCAATTGGTACAATTTGATTTCCTTCAATATCGGTGCATTCCAAACGCAATCCTGTTTTGAAAATATAGCCGTGATACAACTTTGACAGTTGTACATAAGCAGAGCCAATGTTTTCTTTGTACGTAAACGTATTTGTTTTAAAAGTGTCTAATTGTTTTTGTGATGAACCGGTTTGTGTATAATATAACGCCGCATTGTTGCTGGCATCGCTGCTTATTTTAATACCTGTTTCAAGTATAAATTTGTTTTTTAACTGTAGCGACAGGTCTGTTTTAAAATTTACAAAATTTGCTGTGCTATGCGAGTTACCGTCGCCGGATAATGCAGTGGTTGCCGGTAAAATATAATTAATAGTGTATAGCTGTGTATTATTATTTTTAGAGTAGGTGTAATCTATTTCGTTTGTCCATTCACTGCCCAGTGAATCAATTTTATATTTGGAGAAAACCGTATTGCTGATAACGATTGAGTTGCCGGTATTGGTAATGGGAGACTGGGTTTGTAAAAATTTATTTTGTGTTACATCGCTGCTAACATCATTGTCGCTGGTGGCTAAACTATTATTATTAGTTGCAGTAACGCGTATATCATACGCTATACTGAATTTTTTGGTAAACGCTATATTAAACCCTCCTCCAAAATAATTGGTTATGGGTGAATATTTGGTGTATGATCTTTGTTCAAGCAATGTATCTATATTAATAACGCGGGTTGACCGTATATCATCATAATAATTACGGTGAGTGTATTGGTATGATAAATAAGCAGTTGTTTTGCCAAAGCTTTTATTAAGGCTGAACCCGGCGGTTCTTGTATCATATACTCCCTGGTCGTTTCTAATATTAACACTTCCAGAGGTGCCAAGTTCAACTCCTTTTTTTAATACAATATTTACAATACCCCCGCTGTTAGCTGCATCATACCTTGCTGATGGTGTACGTATTATTTCTATCCTGCTAACGCTGCCTGCAGGAAGGGCTTTTAATAAAGAGGCTATATCGTCAGTGCTCATGTGCATTTCCACTCCATTTATATAAATGCTGGCAGGGGTGGAACTGTTGAGATAAACATTGCCATCCTGGTCAACAACAGCGCCGGGTATTTTTTCCAATACTTCGTAAGCATTGGTACTGGCATTGGCAAGCTGCTCGGCATCAACAATCGTCTTATCATCTTCCTGCCGTATTAACGGTTTGGTTGAGGCAACGGTAACTTCCTTTAATGTTTTAACTTTTGCAATAAGTTGTAGTGTATCAAACACCGGTTTATTGGTGACCTTTATAACTTTTTGCAGAGTATCAAATTCAACGGCGGTTACTTTTATAAGATAACTGCCGGAAGCTTTTACCTTAAATATATTTACAGGGCTGCTTAACCATGATTGCAGCAATTGCCTGCCGGGCAATGAATAAATTTGGATGGTTGCATTTGTAATGGAATCTTTCCCCTCCGCTTTCAGCACAATTTGCATGTTAACAGTTTGAGCATTAGCAGAGGCATATATAAATGCAAATAAAAAAGCAACCAGTATTTTTATCCGCATAAAATGAGGTTGATACAACAGGTGTTAACGGCGTAAACAATATTCATTCTCAAAAGCAGCATGCTGTTATATTGTAATACCGGTTCATTCAAAACTATATATTTTCTTTGTTGGAGAGAGTTGATGTAAATGATTTTAACAAACTTATGTTTTGAAGGAGTTCACCTAATTCTGCATTCATGTTTGAATGGTGCAGCCGGACGGTGATGCCCCACATCAATTATTTTTTACTTTTTCAGCAACAGATAACTTGAATTTTATATCTTATCTGTGTTATTTTTTCGCATCCTTAAATATTGAGTATTTATCATCTTCCATATTTTCTTCCTTATTATCCGAAGCTTGGGACTAATGAGCCAATGATTTTTTTTATCTGTCGTCTCAACAATCAGCTGTCATCTCTTCTTCCTTAATGACTTGTTGACTAATGACCAAATGACTCCTTCTCAACTCGTCACTTCTCCACCGCTTCTAGCGCCCTTACCACTATTTCCAAATCTACAATTCCCCTGAAACCGCTAAAACCCACGGATAGCGTTGTGCCATCTGCAAGTGTTAGTGGCTGGCCGCCTTCCCATCCAATGTAATCAGGCCTTTCAATCCCAAATTTTTCTTCATCAATACCATTATTAAAGGCAAGCTTTTCAAACTCACCGGTTTTCAATCCCGTTATATGCACCTGGCTTGCTTTTACCCACGCCACCCTGAAAGATTCCCTTGCCCTAACTTTATTTGTTCCAAACATTTCTCCGTATATCACGCCATTACTGTCAATGATACAGATAGATACATTGCCATTGGCTATTCGTTTGTCATGTTCATTCTGCATATATTCCGGTATAAGCTTTTCAGCCTCTTTTATGATCTTTCTTATCTTGTTTTCCAGTTCTATATTTTCCATGGTGATTGAGTTGTTTAAATAAAGCTAAGAGAAAATTTGAATAAGGGAATGTAAGTAATAAATAAGAATAGGCCTGAGGGCAGCAGCTCCATAACATTCTGGCACAATAATTACAGCGTATCCATAAACTTTTTATGGAAAATGATATAAAAGAAGTGGTACTGTGCTTTATAGACGCCCTTAATAACGACGACTTTACACATGCCAAAGATTATATAAGTGATGATATGGTTTTTGTGGGTGCAATGGGAACACGTAACGGAGGGCAGGCATATATTAGTGATATGGAGAAAATGCGTTTGAAATACGACATTAAAAAAACTTTTGCAGATGGTAATGATGTTTGTCTGTGGTACAATATAGCTATTTCAGGGCAAACCATATTTGCAAGCGGGTGGTATCATGTGGAGAATTACAGGATACTCTCAATAAAGGTTGTATTTGATCCCAGGCCTTTGCTGGAGGCAAAAAAATAGATTAATCATGCGCTAAACTACTTCTCCACCACCACTATCTGAAAAGTACCCGGTATCATTTGAGGCCTGCCCTGTGCCCCTGCCGCCTGTGGCTGGTAATCTGCAGCAGGCATAAATACAGCATGCGTTTTTTCGTCAACAGCTATCGTTCTTGCGCCTCTTTTAGTGGGCACGTTTTCAATATTGGTAAATTCGTTGGCCGATACTTCCTGCACTACAGATACTACCCCTTCGCCGCAGGAAGCGAAAACGAGTTTACGTTTTGAGTCGAACCCTACGCCATCACAACCATTGCCAATGGCAACGTTAGCAATAATTTTTCCATCATCAGAACTCATCACTATCAGCATTTTTTGACAACCTGCAAATAGCCTGTGCGTTTTGGTATCCATCGCCAAACCGGTAGGGCCGTCGCCGGGCGCAAGCGGCCAGCGGGCAATAACGGCATTGGTGGTTATATCTACTTCGGCTATCTCGTTTTTGTCTTCAATATTTACAAATACCTTTCCCTGGTCATCACTTACAGCGGTTTCAGGTTTGCCGCCAACAGGTATTGTAGCAACTACTGAACCTGTGGCAGGGTCAATAACACTAAGGCTTTGGCTGCGCCCGTTACAGGTAATGATCTTTTTTAAATATGCATTATACATAATGGCATCCGGGTTTTCGCCGGTAGCTACCTGGCCCAGCACCGCCGCTGTTTTAAGGTCGAACACCGTTACATTATTCAGCCTTCCGTTACTGGTATATCCCTTGCCAAATGGTTGTGCAAATGCAATACCATGCACACCTGTAGTGTTTGGAATAAAACCTAATGAGTCACCCGTTTTTTTATCAAGTATGTTCACCTGTGTGCCATGTGATACATATAATTTGTTGGAGTTTGGGTCAGCAGAAATGTAATCCCAGCCACCGCTGCTTGCTATATGAAAAGTTTTGGTAACCTTATAGCCGCTTGCGCCCTGTGCATTTAACATCTGGAGCGAGTGGATAAGTATGCCTATTAAAAGCGCGGGGAAGATGATTTTTTTCATAAAAGAGTTTTGAAATGATAGTGAAAGCTATGTATAAATCTTGGAGACTTTCTGAAGATTTTATTTTTTTAACAACCTGAAGAAACAAAAAAATGCAGTGTGCTGCAATATGCCTCAGCTGTACAACAAATTGAAAGCCTGTTTATAAGCCGTAACTTTGCAGCAAATACTTTGTTAGTATGGAGCTTGGAATTACCACTTTTGCAGAACTTACACCGGACCCGGAAACAGGAAAAACGATCAGCGCCCGTCAACGGGTCGCCGACCTTATGGAAGAAATTGAACTGGCTGACCAGGTTGGGCTTGATGTTTTTGCCGTGGGTGAACATCACAGGCCCGATTTTGTAGTATCGTCCCCTGCAACAATACTTGGTGCGGCGGCTGTAAAAACAAAAAATATAAAACTTTCAAGTGCGGTAACTGTACTGAGTTCTGATGACCCGGTAAGGGTGTTCCAGCAATTTGCCACTGTTGACCTGTTATCCGGTGGACGGGCAGAGATCATGGCAGGCCGCGGTTCTTTCATTGAATCTTTTCCATTGTTTGGGTATGACCTTAGTGAGTATGATACATTGTTCTCTGAGAAGCTGGAACTGTTACTGAAGATAAATGAGTCGGAAAAAATTACCTGGCAGGGCAACCACCGTGCGGCTATCAATGGCCTGGGCGTCTATCCGCGCCCTTTTCAAAAAAAACTGCCGGTATGGATAGCAGTAGGTGGCACACCTGAATCTGTTGTTCGTGCAGGCAGGCTTGGCTTACCGCTGGCTGTAGCCATCATAGGCGGCAATCCGGCGCATTTTAAACCCTTGATTGAACTATACCGCAAAACGGCTGAAAAAGCCGGGCATGAAGAGCTTCCGCTTGGTATTCATAGCCATGGTTATATTGCAGATACATCCCAACAGGCGGCAGATGAATTTTATCCTTCCTACGCACATGTAATGACGAAAATAGGCCATGAACGCGGGTGGCCGCCAATGAACAGGCCACAGTACGAAGCAATGAGAACAAAGCAGGGTGCGCTATTGGTCGGAAGCGCTGAAGAGGTTACCGATAAAATACTTTACGAATATTCTTTATTTAAAAACAGCCGTTTTTTATTGCACATCAGTGTGGGCACTATGCCGCACGATAAAATAATGCATTCAATAGAATTGTTTGGAACAAAAGTAGCGCCGGCGGTAAGAAAAGAAATTGACGGATGACAGAGCGATAGTCATTGGGTCATTGGTCAATAAGTCATGAAGGAGGAAGATAATAGATAGAAAAGTCATTTATCATTTGTCAATAAATCATTAAGAACTGTGTTTGCAAAGAGCGAATGATTAAAAAATTAAACGGTATAACTGAAAGGGCTATATATATTAGCGATGGACAATGCCCATAGAAAAAAATATATTATAACGACAGATACCAACCATCGAAAAAACAAAAAACATTAACCAACCACTATATGAAAAAAATACAGGTATTATTTGCGTTTGCTGTTGTGTTGTTAACTCATAATGTAAACGCGCAAAAAGAGAGGGCTGTTTGGAGCAAAGAAAAGGCGAATGAATGGTATAAACAATATAGCTGGTTAAGGGGCTGCGATTTTATTCCGCACACCGCTATTAACCAGTTGGAAATGTGGCAAAAAGAAACTTTTGATACAACAGCGATAAATACAGATTTGAGTTATGCGGAATCTATCGGGTTGAATTGTATGCGTGTTTTCCTGCATCATGCTGCATGGGAAATAGACCCCGGAGGTTTTAAACAAAGAATGAAAGATTATTTAACCATTGCGCAACGGCATGGCATAGTTACCCTATTTGTTTTTTTTGATGATTGCTGGAACGAAACTTATCATACAGGCTTACAGCCTGCACCAAAGCCCGGCATCCATAACTCAGGGTGGTTGAGGGACCCCGGTAAATTATTGTATGACGACCCTTCGCTTGTAAACCTTCTTGAAAAATATGTAAAGGATATACTTGCCACTTTCAAGAATGACAAGCGCATTTTATTGTGGGATGTATATAACGAACCCGGCAATTCGAATTATGGTAATAAAAGCCTGCCCCTTTTGCAAAAGATATTCTCATGGGGAAGGGAAGTAAACCCAGGCCAGCCTTTGAGCGCAGGCATTTGGACGACAAAATTTAACTACATTAAACGCTTACCAGTTAGCCAACAGTGATGTTATTACCTATCACGACTATAATAATGAAAAGGTTCATCAGCACACTATTGATACACTGAAAGCCTATGGCCGCCCGCTTATTTGCACGGAATACATGGCGCGCCTGCGCGGCAGCAGGTTTGATAATATTATGCCCATATTAAAAGCTAATAATGTTGCTGCCATTAACTGGGGTTTGGTAGCAGGTAAAACAAATACCATGTATGCATGGGACACGCCCATACCCAGTGGTGAAGAACCAAAAATTTGGTTTCACGATATTTTTAGAAAAGACGGAACGCCTTATAGTGAAAAGGAAGTGGTGTTTATAAAATCGCTGACGGGGAAATAACCTGAACCGGAGTTTCAGAGATTTGAACGGAGATTTTGAAAGATTTAAGGGATCAAACGGATGAGTGATTACTTGTTATACAAAAGATAGTTCAGGCAATCACCTAATCATAAGATTTATCAAATACGTGCGATCTTAAATCGCAAAAATCATTGCCATTAATTACCTTTTATTATTTTGATAGTTTGAATATCTGTATCCTCCTGAACTTTTACAAAATAAACGCCTGCTGCAAGGTTATTTCCGAAATAAACAGTATTGCCTGTTACATTAGATAGCTGGAATACAGGTTTGCCGGATACATCAAACACACTTATAGAAACAGGGTGGTTAAGTGCACCATGGTTTATTACCAGTGTAAATTGCGACTGTGACGGATTGGGGAAAACATTGATCTTTAGATCACCTGTATTTGCTTCCGGGCAGGCAGAGTCTGGATTTATTGCGATTGAACTTACGGCTTGTAGTGCCCCTGCAGCCAGATAGTCAAAGGTTGAATCGTTGCTGCCATCCCATGTGTAGGGAACAATTATAAAATTATATGCACTGTCACGTGATAAGGTTGTAAGGGTATCAGCCAATTTTGGCCCTGCAGGCAATGCTGATTCAGGAACGGGGGCTATATTGCCATTTGCTATAACATTACCCGGCGCTTTTGCGTTTGGGTTTGAAACTAAACCCGGGGTACCTGTTGAATATACAATTAAATAGCCCGCTTTGTTTGCCCCATACCCGGGCCATGATGCAGAACTCCAATTTAAAACTACATAGCACCCGGCAGCTTTTGCTGTAAATGAAGTTGGTTGTTTTATGGGTGCTTTAGACAACGTCATAAAAGAGCCTTTTATCCACCCAGTACTATTGCTTTTATTGTTATTCATTGCATAAAGGGAATAAACAAACCTCTTCTGCGGCACATAATTATCTGTCCGGTACATTTGGAATGCGCCCATCCCTGCAACAGAATCCTTCATCAGTTTATCGTCATAATAAGCTTCAAACGGGTAATACCATGCGCATGATCCGCGTTCTTTGATGGCAGAACCTCCATTTGATATAATAGTGGCGCCTACTGTTACTGAACCTGATGTAGCAATTGCGTAATTGCTGTCCAAAACCGGGAAGGGCGGTGGTTTTGGCATAGTGTCAAGTACCGATAAAAATTGGTTTTTTATGGCCAATTCATCGGGTGTGAGCGTGTTGTCAGGCAGTGGGTTTAGCTGGTTTACATCAGTGGTAATATTAAAAAACTTACCTGAATAATATGAACCTGTAGTATCATAAAGTTTATAAGTTGCATTTTGCACCCACCGGCTCAGGGTGTCTGTATAAAAGCCAGGATATTCATCAAAATGGTTAAATATCCAGTTTCGGGGGTTACCGGTATTGCCTAACAGCCTTTGATAAAAACTAACGCCGTCACTGCCGCCATATACGCTTAAATTACTCACGCCTGCTGCGTCGGCAAGCGTGGGCATAAAGTCCACATAAGATATTAGATCATTATTTATTGCAGGGGTAATATGCCCGGGCCAATAGATCATTAAAGGTACATGAGTGCCGGCTTCGGTAGTTGATGCCTTGCCTCCTTCTATATTTGCACTGTCAATTACAGAAGTTATATCTGATGGCGTACCATTGTCACCTGAAAATATAATGATCGTATTATTATCTAAGCCGTCGGCTTTAAGTTTAGCAATTATTTGCCCGATCTTTTTGTCCATGTATTTGATCATGGAAGGAAAATAAGTGGTATCTCCAACATCATTGGCAGCATTCCACGTTGCGAATGCAGAATCATCGGGCGTGGGCGAATATGGCGAATGTGCCAATGACATAGGGTAATAAGCAAAGAAAGGTTTACCAATCGCTTTATTGCTGTCAATAAAATTGAAGACAGCCTGGGTTAAAATGTCATCTGCATATTTACCTGTAATAACGCTGTCAGGCAGCAACTGCATGCCGTTTTGATAAAGACGCGGATCTTTATACCTCATCAATGGCCCGGGAATACTTAAATTTTCCAAAACAAGGTATTTCTCAAAGCCCTGGTTAAGCATATCACTATCCTGGTCGTATAATTGCATTTTACCAAAAAAGCCGGTTGAATAACCGGCATCTTTCATCACATTACCTATTGTTTTTTCACCGTTGTTCATAAGTCCCCAAATGCTGTAATTTCTAAAATTGTATTTGCCTGTAAGCAGCATAAACCGTGAAGGAGAGCACAGGGGAGAAGCTTCGCAATGCGTAAAGTTCATACCATTGCGTGCCATTGAATCTATGTTTGGAGTGGAATATGATTGGCCGCCGTTTACAGTAGGGATACCGTAGCCAACATCATCGCCCAAAATAAAAATTATGTTAGGTTTAGAAGCGCTTTGCGCATTGACATTAAATGATATCAACGCAAAAAGGATGAATATAAAAAAGCACAAAATTTTACTTGCGAATCCATTGATAGATAAGACTGCATAAGAGTTAGGGGGGTACGTCATTAGCTTAATGTTTGGACATTTGTGGCCAAGATATGCTATATAAACGAAATAGGATACCCTTTTAACTATAATTCAAGATTAATGCGGCATCTTCATTAACATCTATTACCTGGTTGTGCCTTTTAAAACCTTAAGTGTTTTAA
>JABDFW010000045.1 GCA_013286305.1 Bacteroidota bacterium | reverse complement strand
TAACAGACTGAAAGCCAGCCGGGCGCCGTTAATCCCCCTAATTCGGTATATTCTCACCAGTTAATTAAGCATAGCTTGTGATAAATTATACCCATGAGAAAAATATACCCTATATTTTGTCTTTTGGCATTTGTAAATATTTCAAATGCACAAAATACTTTTCCTTCCAGCGGAAGCGCGGGAATAGGCACACTTTCACCTAATGCTTCTGCTGCATTAGATATAACATCAACGACACAGGGCATTTTAATTCCCCGCATGACCACGGCGAACCGAAACGCTATTTTGAACCCGGCAAACGGGCTGATGGTCTATCAAACAGACGGCGTTGCAGGGTTTTATTATTATGCGGCTTCGGCCTGGAAGGCAGTAACCGCAAGCTTGGCCAATATTTCATTATCCAATCTAACTGCCACGTCTGTAAATGCAAGCCTCATTCCAAAAACAGATAACACATACGACCTTGGCACCAATACCCTGAAGTGGGGCAACCTGTATGTAAACAACCTGAACTTTGCTGATGCATCCGTTCAAACCACCGCTTTTACACCTTACACACCCGGAACAGGCATAAACATAACGGGCAATGCCATTACCAACACATCGCCCACACAATGGACAACAGCAGCAAACAATATTTACTACAATACAGGAAGCGCCGGCTTAGGCACCACAACACCTGATGCTTCTGCCCTGCTTGATCTTACTTCAATCACCCAGGGAGTTCTTGTGCCCCGCATGACAACGGCGAATAGAAACGGCATTCTAAGCCCGGCAACGGGTTTGCTTATCTTTCAAACAGATGGGGCAGCGGGCTTTTACTATTACTCCGGGGGTTGGAAGGCTGTTACAAATACTGCATCGCAGTGGACAACATCGGGCAACAATATTTATTATACCAAAGGCAATGTTGGCATTGGCACTACTACTCCACAACAAAAACTTCATATCGCGGGTGGCCTGCGTATAGATACGTTATCAAATGGTACTGACAGCGGCTTATTACGCCACAATGCAGCCGGCACCGTATATAGCCTTAAGTTTACGGGCGACAGTACGCAGGTACTGAGAGGCAATGGCAGCTTTGGCGCATTCTCCGCCTCCGTTGGAAACGGATGGTCTTTAACGGGCAATGCAGGTACCAACCCGGCAACTAATTTTATCGGCACAACCGATAACCAGCCCCTTAATTTTAAAGCAAATAACCAGGCTGCCGGGCTAATAGACCCGGTAAATCTAAATACCGCTTTGGGGGTAACTGCCCTTGCCTCCAATACGAACGGCAGTTACAATACTGCAATAGGTTCGGGTTCATTGGCAGCCAATATAAGCGGCGCCAATAATGTGGCCATAGGCAATAATGCCTTAGCCAGCAGCACGGCGGACACTGGTTTAGTTGCAATAGGTAATTTTGCAATGCGTAGCCAAAACGGCGGTATTGGCCGTAATGTGGCTATTGGTGCCAGCACATTATACTACAACACAACGGGTAACAATAATGTGGGAATAGGTTATTCTTCCATAGGCCATAACACTTCCGGGTATCAGAACACGGCGGTTGGCTCATTTACATTGAACAACAATATTGGGGGCAATCAAAATACTGCGATCGGCGCCTATGCCCTTATATCTAACAATACCGGTTATAGCAATACCGCCGTTGGCGCATCGGCAGGCTATAACAACACAAGCGGCATACAAAATGCATTTTTTGGAACAGAGGCAGGCCTGCAAAACGACGCCGGCAGTTATAACTCATTTTTTGGTTACGAAGCAGGCGCACTAAATATTTCCGGTATTAATAACTCATTCTTTGGGCAGTCGGCGGGCGTTAAAAATACCATTGGGCAGAACAACACGTTTATAGGCAATGGAGCCGGTTTTTACAATTGGTCAGGAAATAATAACACATTTGTCGGCAACAGCAGCGGGTTTAATACCACAACCGGCGCGAGCAACGCTACACTGGGTATGAATACAATGCAAGCAAATAAAACAGGCCATAGCGATGTGGCCATTGGTATCAACGCCCTTTACACCAATACCGCGGGGAATAACCTTGTTGCAATTGGAGATTCTGCATTATACAAACAAAATGGTGGTGCAGGCCAAAATACTGCTGTGGGCAGCAAGGCCTTATATGCAAACACAACCGGCTACAATAATACCGCCGGCGGTTTTAACGCGTTAAAAGCCACCACGACAGGAACTGATAATACAGCTATTGGTGTTGATGCGCTCGTAGCCAATGTAACCGGGGCATTAAATACCGCAACAGGCTCAGAAGCGCTTCTTCAAAATACAGCAAGCTATAACACTGGTTATGGCGACCAGACTTTACGGCTTAATACCACAGGTTCTCAAAATACGGCCAGCGGGTTGGGCGCTCTTTACAGCAATACAACAGGTGCAGGTAACACAGGCTTAGGTTATTATGCCAATGTAAATGCAGGCGGCTATTCAAATTCCACTGTAATAGGCTATACCGCTTCGGTAACAGCCAGTAACCAGGTGCGTATAGGCAACAGCAGTGTTACAAGTATTGGCGGTTTTGCAGGATGGACAAACCTTAGTGATGGCCGTTTTAAAAAGAACATAAAAGAAAATGTACCGGGGCTTGCGTTTATAAAAAAATTGCGTCCTATTACTTATACCGTTGACGTAAAGGGTTTGAACAATTATATAAAAAATCCATCATCACAGGGTAGCCAGCCCGCAGGCTTAACGGGGGCTTCTTCCTCCCAGGATGATGAGGCTATTGCCGCAAAGGAAAAAATTGTTTCCACAGGTTTTATCGCGCAGGAAGTAGAAAAAACAGCCAATGACCTGGGATATGAGTTTGATGGAGTAGATGCTCCCAAAAATAAAAATGATGTTTATGGATTGAGATATTCGGAGTTTGTAGTGCCGCTTGTAAAAGCTGTGCAGGAATTAAGCAATACGAATGACAGCTTAAAAAATGCAAACGAAGCTTTAAATAATAAAGTTGACAAACTACAATCGCAGGTGAACAATATATTGCAACAATTAGGTGATCTTAAAACTGCCCAGGAAGCTTGTTGCATGAATGCTTCGGCAAACATTGCAGTGCCGCCAGTAACCAGCAGCGATATGCCCAGCCTTGAACAGAACGCGCCTAACCCGTTTAACAACAATACCATCATCCGTTATTATCTTCCTTCCAACACAAAAACAGCGCAGATGATGATAGTAAATGTAAGCGGCCAGGTATTAAAACAATATACATTGACCAGCAAAGGTGTTGGGCAAACTACTGTTTATGGCGGCGAACTTGCAAGCGGCAATTATTTTTATACTTTAATAGTGGATGGCAAAAAAATAGCTACCAAACAAATGGTGCTTTTGCAATAAAAAGACGTGGCGGGGTGAGTTTTTTACTTAATTCTCACCTAAACGTGTCATTCACTAAGTCAAACCGGTACATCCCTAAATCGGTATTTTAATACGGTTTTATTAACTATAGTTTGCGGGAAATTTTAAAACCGTGAAAAAAATATGCTTCGCATTTTGCATTTTGGTGATCGTAAATATTTCAAATGCACAAAATACATTTCCTGCGAGTGGAAGCGCAGGTATAGGCACTACTACGCCCAATCCTTCTGCCCTGCTTGATATTAGCTCAACCACACAAGGGATATTGGCGCCACGCATGACGGGCGCAAATAAAAATGCTATTGCAAGCCCTGCGACAGGTTTGCTCATCTATCAAACAGATGGTACTGCCGGTTTTTATTATTACACCGGCACTGCATGGAAGGCCGTAACCACCGCTGCATCGCAATGGATAACCAGCGGTAATAATATTTATTACACCAAAGGCAATGTTGGTATAGGCACAACCTCTCCTCAGCAAAAATTGCATGTGGCAGGCGGGTTGCGAATAGATACTCTATCAAACGGTGTTGACAGTGGTTTGCTTCGCCACGATGCATTTGGTACTGTGTACAGCCTTAAATTTACGGGTGACAGCACACAGTCATTGCGCGGCAATGGTACGTTTGGTGTGGCTTCTGCCAATTACTGGTCTCTAACAGGTAATGCAGGTATTAACCCATCTACTAATTTTATTGGCACCACCGATGATCATTCTTTAAATTTTAAGGTGAATAACTATGTTGCCGGGCAATTAGACCCCATAAACCTTAATACCTCTTTTGGAAGTAACAGTTCTTTTAACGCAGGTACCGGCAATGCGGCTTTTGGAGCAAATGCCCTAACATCTAACATAAGTGGTAACTACAATATTGCAGTGGGTGTTGGCTCACTATCTTCAAATACGGGGGGAAACAATAATGTAGGCATTGGCCTGTATTCGTTATACAACAGTGCCGCCGATAGTGGCTTAGTGGCAATAGGACCATACGCATTATTCAGCCAAAACGGCGGTTACGGCCGTAACGTAGCTGTTGGCTCAAGCGCAATGTATTACAATACCACCGGGTATGATAATGTGGCTACAGGTTACGGTGCTTTGTTGGCCAACACAACTGGTTTTTATAATACCGCTGTAGGGTCATCAGCATTGTCAAGCAACGTTGCGGGTACCCAAAATACAGCGGTGGGCCGCTATGCTTTGCTATCTAATACTTCGGGTGTCAGTAATACTTCGGTGGGCTCATCGGCTGGTTATTACAACACTACAGGCAGTGCCAATGCTTTTTTTGGTGTGCAAGCAGGACAGGCTAACAGCATCGGCAGCTATAACTCATTTTTTGGTTATAATGCCGGCCAGGCAAATACGTCGGCAATTAATAATGCATTTTTCGGGCAGGGGTCGGGTTTCACAAATACCATAGGCAGGGATAATACCTTTATTGGTAATGGCGCAGGATATAAGAACCTTTCATCAGGTAATAACACATTTGTAGGCAGCTTAAGCGGGTATAGCAATTCTACCGGTGCAAGTAATTCAGCCTTAGGTAAGGGTGCAATGAATTTAAATACAACAGGCTACAGCAATGTAGCTATCGGTATCAATGCCCTTTACAATAATATGACAGTCAGTAATATTGTTGCTATAGGCGATTCCGTTCTTTATAATCAAAACGGTGGTACTGGTAAAAATACTGCTATCGGCAGCAAGGCAATGTTTGCAAACACAGTGGGGTACAGTAGTGTTGCCTTAGGTTACCAGGGCCTTTATTCAAATACAACAGGCTCTTATAATACAGCAATAGGTACCCAGGCACTGCTTAACAATAAAGATGGCTCTCGTAATACCGCCGTGGGCGGAAGCGCCCTTTTATCAAACACTTCGGGTTATAGTAACACGAGTGTGGGTATGCTGTCAGGAACTTATAATACAACCGGGAGTGGGAATGCTTTTTTTGGCGACGGTTCCGGTTTTTTTAATACAACAGGCAAATTCAACAGCTTTTTTGGTTATAACTCAGGCGTAGCCAATGTTTCTGCAGCCAATAATTCCTTTTTTGGTGCGGCTGCCGGGTATAAAGATTCCACCGGCCACGACAATACATTTATGGGTTACGAGGCAGGCCTGGATAACACCACCTCAAACTATAATACGTTTCTTGGCAGCCTGAGCGGGTATAATAATATAAGGGGCGGGGGCAACACAGCTGTGGGCTATGGAGCTATAAACGGTAATACAACAGGGTACAGCAATGTAGCTATTGGCATTAGCGCACTCTTTAGCAATACAACCGGTAACAATTCTGTTGCTGTAGGAGATTCTGCATTAATGAACCAGAATGGAGGCACCGGAGAAAATACCGCGGTAGGCAGCAAGACTTTGTGGTCAAACACTGTTGGGTTTAATAATACTGCCACCGGGTATAATGCGCTGGAGGCCACGACATCAGGAAGTGATAATACGGCTACAGGTGTTGACGCTCTTTTAGCGAATACAGACGGGGCGTTGAATACTGCTACCGGTTCGGATGCACTTCTCGTAAGCGTATCAAGCTATAATACAGCAGATGGCAACCAGGCTTTACGGTCAAACACCACCGGGTTTCAAAATACAGCCAGTGGCTTAGGCGCGCTGTACAATAACACAACAGGCGCCAGTAATACAGCCTTAGGTTATTTTGCAAATGTAAATTTCGGGAGCTATTCAAATTCTACGGCAATCGGGTATGTGGCTATGATAACCGCCAGCAACCAGGTACGTATTGGTAACAATACAGTTACCAGCATAGGCGGATTTAAAGCATGGACAAATCTTAGCGATGGGCGTTTTAAGAAGAACATAAAAGAAAATGTACCGGGGCTTGCTTTTATAAAGAAATTACGCCCTATTACTTATACGGTTGATGTGAGAGGTTTGAATAATTATATAAAAGCTTCTTCTCCCAATTCATCTTCATCAGGGCAGCCTGCAGGTTTAAAGGCTGCTAATTTAAAACAAGCTGTTACAGAGCAGGATGATGAGGCTACCGCAGCACAGGAAAAAATTATTTCAACAGGTTTTATTGCACAGGAAGTTGAAAAAACAGCCAATGACCTGGGATATGCATTTGATGGAGTGGATGCCCCAAAAAACAAGAACGATGTATATGGATTGAGGTATTCGGAGTTTGTAGTGCCCCTTGTAAAAGCGGTACAGGAATTAAGCAGCACAAATGACAGCTTAAAAAATAGAGTTAACGAGTTGCAGGCACAAAATGACAAAATGCAATTACAAAATAGCAATATACAGTTACAAAATAATAATATGCAATCGCAGCTCAATAACATACTGCAACAACTAAGTGATTTGAAAACCGCCCAGGAAGCCTGTTGCATGAATGCATCTAATAACAATTTGATAGCGCCTGTTGCCAATGGCGATGCACCAAGCCTTGAACAAAATGCACCTAACCCGTTTAACAATAATACCATTATCCGTTACTATCTTCCATCAACAACAAAAACCGCGCAGATGATGATAGTAAATGTAAGCGGCCAGGTATTAAAACAATATACGCTTTCGAGCAAGGGTATTGGCCAAACAACCGTGTACGGCGGCGAGTTGGCAAGCGGCAATTATTTTTATACATTGATAGTTGATGGTAAAAAAGTAGCTACCAAACAAATGGTGCTTTTGCAATAAAAACACATGGCGGGGTGAGTTTTTTACTTAATTCTCGCCCAAACATGTCATCCACTAAATCAAGCCTGTATATCCCTAAATCGGTATTGTAATCCGGTTTTATCGCCCATAGCTTGCGAAAAATTAAAAATCGTGAAAAAAATATGCTTCGCATTCTGCACTTTGGTGATAATAAATATTTCGGATGCACAAAATACATTCCCTCCTGGTGGAAGTGCTGGCATAGGCACTACGTCACCTAATGCTTCTTCTGCATTAGATATAACATCCACCACACAGGGGATTTTAATACCACGCATGACAACTGCAAACAGGAACGCCATTGCAAGCCCCGCCAACGGGTTAATGATATACCAAACAGATGGCGTTGCAGGGTTTTATTACTATGCAGCTACGGCCTGGAAAGCAGTAACTGCAAGCTTGGCCAATGTTTCATTATCTGATCTAAGCATTACTGCCATAAATGCAAACCTGCTACCTAAAACCGATAACCTGTACGATATTGGCAGCAGTACGCTTCGCTGGCGAAATACATATTTATATAACCTGAACTTTGCAGATGCCACTACACAAACAACTGCCTTTGTACCTTATACACCGGGTACCGGCATAAATATAGCAGGTAATACCATAACCAATATATCGCCAACGCAATGGGGAGCTGCTGCCAACAATATTTATTATAATACCGGCAGTGCGGGCTTGGGCACTGCAACGCCTGACACATCTGCCCTGCTTGATATTACTTCTACCGCAAAGGGCATATTGGTACCACGCATGACGGGCGCAAATAAAAATGCCATCGCAAGTCCCGCAACAGGTTTGCTTGTTTATCAAACAGATGGGCCCGCTGGTTTTTATTATTACACAGGCACTGCATGGAAGGCCGTAACCGCCGCTGCATCGCAATGGGCAACAAGCGGTACTAATATTTCTTATATTAATGGCAATGTTGGAGTTGGAACAACTACGCCGCAACAAAAATTGCATATTGCAGGCGGCCTGCGGGTTGATACCTTGTCAAACAATATTGACAGCGGTTTATTGCGGCACAACGCCGCCGGTACTGTGTACAGCCTTAAGTTTACCGGCGATATTACACAAGCGCTGCGCGGCAATGGTACATTCGGGGCTCTACCAAACACAAACTGGTCTTTATATGGCAATGCAAATACCAACACGGATATTAATTTTATTGGCACTACCAATAACCAGCCTTTATATTTTAGGGTTAATAACAAACCCTCCGGACAAATAAACCCAACCAATTACAATACCTCTTTTGGTTATTATTCCTTTGCGGCAAATACAACAGGCATATCCAATACAGTTTTCGGGGACGAAGGATTGCAAAACAATACAACCGGCTACGAAAACGTAGCAATTGGCGATTTCGCGATGCATTCTAATACAATTGGTATTGACAATACAGCAGTAGGGTTTCAATCGGGCAGCTACAATATCAACGGCAGTGAAAACGCTTTTTTTGGTGCAAATGCCGGATTGCAAAACGAAAGCGGAAGCTATAATTCTTTTTTTGGGTATAATGCCGGCACATCAAATACTTCTGCTATTAACAACGCCTTTTTTGGACAATCCTCGGGCGTTTATAATAGTACTGGCCACGACAACACTTTTATTGGTAACGGTGCCGGTTTTAAAAAACATTTCCGCGAACAGTAATACATTTGTAGGCAGCTTAAGCGGGTTTAGCAATGCTACAGGCTTCAATAATACTGCCATAGGGTTCCAGGCATTGTATAATAATGTTGGGGGATCGAACAATACTGCAGTCGGCTATTTTGCTGACATGACGGGAGCATATTCAAACTCAACTGCAATTGGCTATTCAGCTTCGGTAACAGCGAGCAACCAGGTGCATATTGGTAACAACACTGTTGCAAGCATTGGTGGTTATAAGGCATGGACAAACCTTAGCGATGGCCGTTTTAAAAAGAATATAAAAGAAAATGTGCCGGGGCTTGCCTTTATAAAAAGATTGCGCCCAATTACTTATACAGTTGACGTGAAAGGTTTAAATAATTATATAAAAGCACCATCTTTAAATTCTTCATCCACGGCAAATGCTTCCAGTGTAAAAACAGCTAATTCATTGCAGGATGATGAAGCCATTGCAGCACAGGAAAAAGTTATTTCAACAGGTTTTATTGCACAGGAAGTTGAAAAAACAGCCAATGACCTGGGATATGCCTTTGATGGTGTAGATGCCCCAAAAAATAATAATGATGTTTATGGATTAAGGTATTCGGAATTTGTTGTACCGCTTGTAAAAGCGGTGCAGGAGTTAAGCAACACGAACGACAGTTTAAAAAATAAAGTTTATGAACTGCAATCGCAAAACAACAAAATGCAATCGCAGCTCAATAATATACTGCAACAATTGAGCGATCTTAAAACAGCCCAGGAAGCCTGTTGCATGAATGCATCATCAAATATAGCAGCACCTGCTGTTAACAGTGGCGATGCACCACGGCTTGAACAAAATGCACCTAACCCGTTTAACAATAATACTGTCATCCGCTATTATCTTCCATCAACCACAAAAACAGCGCAAATGATGATAGTAAATGTAAGCGGGCAGGTGTTGAAGCAATATACATTAACCAGCAAAGGTGTTGGGCAAACAACGGTTTATGGCGGCGAGTTGGCAAGCGGCAATTATTTTTATACCTTAATAGTGGACGGTAAAAAAATAGCTACCAAACAAATGGTGCTTTTGCAATAAAAAGGCATGGCAGGCAGGCGTTAAGCATAGTTTATAAAAACTGCATCCATAATCAATACAGCAAGTTTACGGCAATATCCCTTAGCCTAAAATTCGGGATAAAATATAATATTGCATCCCGCATGTGGCGGGGCGGCATGTGGCTATTTGGCAGCTTTTTTCTACCATTATTCAGGTTTTTCCGGAACTTAAAGAATCATTATTGTTTACTCACAATTCACATTATCTTACGTAAAAAACATCCCGGCTCTCATATTTTCCTCTCCGCAAATTCTTTTTTACTTCTAACTTCGTAACTCTAAAATCGTACTTGCTATGGCATACTGGCTTGTAAAATCAGAACCTGATACATACAGTTGGGATAAGTTTGTTGCGGACAAACAAACCATGTGGGACGGTGTGCGCAATTACGCTGCGCGCAACAACCTTAAGGCCATGAAAAAAGGCGATGAGGTATTGTGGTACCACAGCAACGAGGGGCTGGAAATTGTGGGCATTGCCAAAGTTGCCAAAGAGCATTACCAGGACCCTACCACAGATGACGAAGCCTGGGTAGTGGTTGACCTTAAGCCTTTTAAAAAAATAAAAAAGCCAGTGAACCTTGAGCAGGTAAAAGCTGATAAACGCCTTACAAATATGGCCCTCGTGCGCTTAGGCCGCCTGTCAGTACAGCCTGTTACTGACGAAGAATGGAAAATAATTATGGAGTTAGGCGGAATGGGGTAGAGGGAGAAGAAGGTTCATGGTTCATAGCTAAAGAAAGTTCAAGAAGTTCACGAGTTCACAAGTTCCGTATAAGGCTTACCCCCTGAAACTTGTGAACCTGTGAATTTTTTTGAACTTTTTTTCGGACTTGTGAACTCTGGAACATTCAAACTATTCCATCCCATGATCTTCACGGAACATCCAAGTTATCCAGCCATTCGAACTACTCATACTTTCTTCGCGAACCGGTGAAGTTGTGAACCCGTGAACTTCCCGAACATCCAGGCATTTAAACTTTTTAAACTCGCTTCACCAACGTGCGAACTCGTGAACGTGTGAACTTCTGGAATTTTTCCCTTCACATGTGACTTCTGCAGAACTTGTGAACTTTTGGAACTTGTGAACTTCTGGAACTCGTGAACGTATGAACTTCCGGAGCCTTTTTTCAAACTCCTCAAACTACCCCCAAAAAAAGGGCCCCGCTAAAGCGGGGGCCCTTGTGCAAAAAGTATTTAAAGAAATCTATTTAGTTGTTCTGTACTGTGGATTTGGAGCCGGAACGGTGTTTGGCCCGGTTTCCAATGTTGGCTGCAGGTCAACAGTATTAGCATCGCCTGATTGGCCATAGCTGAAGATAATACGGCTTTCAGAAATACCTTGTTTTTCAACCAGGTACTTAATTACAGCGTTAACCCTATCCCAGCTTAATTGCTGTGATTGTTTGCTGGCCATTGCATAACCGATAACCTTAACATGGCAATTAGGATTAGCCTGCAACTGACCGGCTGCGCCTGTAAGTATTGCCATAGCATCTTTGCTGAGCTTAGCGCTTCCAGCCTTGAATGTTACACTTGGTAAGCTGCTGAGAGCACATGCATTTGCAACAGTTGTTGGCATTGCATTAAGTCTATCGCGCAGTTCTTTACAGCAAGCTGGTTCAGGACATGTACCTACACCATCAGCGTTAACAGGGAAACAGCTTTGCAGTGTTATTTTTTCTTTATCCCTGTAATCAGGTACGCCGTCACCATCTGTATCAAGTGAACGTCCATGTGTATCAACAGGTGCTCCGGCCGGGGTGTTTGGCTCAAGGTCAAACTGGTCAGTAACACCATCACCATCAGCATCAGGAAGAATTGGAGGAGGTATCTTCATGTGCTTAGGAGTATTGATCTCGTTATAAACATAGTTGTTGGGGTTGATCCACCATAAAGGCGCTACATGGGTAGCAAGGTTGCCAATATTCATATTAAACCTTACGGTAGAATATGCCCAAAGGTCTCTAAAATTAGGAGACACAGTACCACCGAACGAACTGGCCTGAACGGCACCGTCTAAATAGTTGCTGCCCACAGCAAACAAAGGCTGTGTAACCCTTTCTTCGAAAGCTAAATTAAATTTTTCGCTCAGTTTAAATGCAATGCCAGCGCCATAGCTCAGGGCATGCATTAAAGTCCAGTCTTTTCTGCCATTTGCCGGGTTACCGGGGTTGGCTGTACCTCCAAACGTAGTTATTGAACCATAAGTTGGAGGATAATAATTATGAAACCCACTACCCTGCCAGGTTTGTACATAATTAGCCACAACATCATACCCTACCAAAGCATAGATATTGGTTTTGGGATTACCCCTGTAATTGCTTATGGTGTTAAGGGATGCTATCGCGTCAACGCCCAGCATGTGCGTAAAGCTTTTCGCAGATGGAAAACCGCGGAACTTGTCATGCGGGATTGAAACGATAGACCCGAGGTAAGATTCCCTTAAAGAAAAAACGTGACCAAGCGCTTCTCTGAGGGAAATGTTGCCCGTGATGCCGCCAATGTAAGTATGGCCAAGGTCATTTTTTGCCAGAATTGAATGGTCGCCAAGAATAAACGCGCTGCCAAACCCGCCGCCTAATTCTATTTGGCTTTTGGGCTTTGCAGGATAAGGATAGGTGTTGTTCTTAAATTCATTGTACTGGGGCATGTGGCTGACTGATACTTTTGATGAATCAAGAATGTATGAGTCACTTGCATCGCTTTGCGTTTGCGCAAACGAGGCGGTTTGTAATAGCCCCAAAAGGGCTAAGACTAAAGCGTACTTTTTGCTTGCCATAGGTGTAATTTTGTTTTGTTGTTTAATGTTTCCCGTTAATAATCCATCACAAATTTAATCATTGGCATCGAAATTCCAAATTTTTGCAATTTATTTTGCCAATTTTTACCCCGTGATTTGTTTTTTAAGACAAATTACCACATTTAAAAGTTGCATCCGCCGTATATATTTTATTTGATGTTATATTGCGGCAAGTTTAAAAATGGAAAAAGCCTTACAAATCATCTCCGCAGAATTATCTGAATTTGAAGATCATTTCAGGGAGGCAGTTAAAAGCAAAGTCCCGCTTCTCGACAGGATAATGCACTACATTGTTAAGAGAAAAGGTAAGCAGTTGCGGCCTATGTTTGTGCTGCTTAGCGCCAGGCTTGGCGGCGAGGTAAACCTTTCCACTTACCGTGCCGCATCACTGGTAGAACTATTACATACCGCAACCCTGGTGCATGATGATGTAGTGGATGATGCCCTTGAACGGCGAAGTTTTTTTTCTATAAACGCGCTTTGGAAAAACAAAATCGCGGTATTGGTGGGCGACTACCTGCTTTCTAAAGGGCTTTTACTTTCGCTTGACAACGCTGATCACAAGGTTTTACAAATAATGTCTAATGCCGTTAAAATGATGAGCGAAGGCGAATTGCTGCAAATAGAAAAAGCAAGAAACCTTAACCTGGACGAAAACATATATTACGAGATAATCAACGGCAAAACAGCATCCCTTCTTGCCTCTGCCTGTGCCGCCGGGGCGTCAACAACTTTTACTGATGATGGTAAAGTTGAGCAAATGAAACTTTTCGGTCAAAAAGTTGGGATGGCTTTTCAACTGAAAGACGACCTGTTTGATTATGGCAACGAGGATGTTGGCAAACCTACCGGTAATGATATAAAAGAAAAAAAACTAACCCTGCCGCTTATTTATACTTTAAATACCTGCAGCAAACAACTAAAAAGGCAGATCATTTATATTATTAAAAATGAAAATACCGATAAAGAAAAAGTAAAGTTTGTTATAAATGCAGTTGAAGAAGCAGGCGGAATAAAATATGCCCGGCAAAAAATGCTTGCCTTTAAAGATGAAGCTCTTGCCACTTTGTACCAGTTCCCAAAATCAGGTATCAGGGATGCGCTGGAAGAAATGGTTATTTATACTACCGACAGAAATATATAATGCTGAAACGATGGAAAATATTACATGCAGATAATGAAAAGGTAAAGGCTTTATCCCAATCCCTTAAAGTATCCCCTGCAATTTGTAAAATACTTGTATCAAGGGATATTGATACTTACGATAAGGCTAAACAATTTTTCAGGCCGCAGTTATCTTCCCTTCACGATCCATGGCTGATGAAAGATATGCTGAAAGCCGTTAAGCGCATACAGCAGGCTGTAACCGAAAATGAAAAAATACTTATTTATGGCGATTATGATGTGGACGGCACTACTGCTGTAGCCTGTTTTTATCAATTCCTGTTTTCCATTTACCGCAATATTGATTTTTACATCCCTCACAGGTATAAGGAAGGCTACGGCATTTCTAAAGCAGGGATTGACCATGCTATTGCAAATAATTTCACGCTCATCATCTCCCTCGATTGCGGTGTAAAATCTGCAGGCCTTATTAGTTATGCAAAATCTTCAGGCATTGATTTTATAGTTTGCGACCACCATTTGCCTGATGAAGAATTACCGCCTGCCATTGCTATTTTAAACCCTAAACAAACTGATTGCGAATATCCCTTTAAAGAACTTTGCGGCTGTGGCGTTGGCTTTAAGCTGATGCAGGCAATAGCCGATGAAATTGATCTTCCTGCACAATCATATCTCCAGTACCTTGACCTTGTAGCAACAGCCATTGCTGCCGACATTGTGCCCATTACCGGCGAGAACAGGATATTAAGTTTTTATGGGCTTAAAAAAGTAAATGAACACCCGTGTACAGGTATAAAGGCGCTGATACAACTGGCAGGCTTACAAAAACAATTAAGTATAAACAATCTTGTTTTTGTGGTTGCGCCACGAATTAATGCCGCGGGACGAATGGATGATGCCCGAAAGGTTGTTCAGTTGCTGATAGAAAAGGATATGGACAAGGCACTTACCTATGCCGAAATGCTGCATAACGATAATACCGACAGGAAGGAGGCCGATAGCAGTACAACAGAGGAAGCCTTAAGTATTATAAAGAATGATACAGACCTGATAACACGAAAAACAACGGTTGTTTTTCGCGGCCACTGGCATAAGGGCGTGGTTGGCATAGTGGCATCCCGGCTGATTGAAAATTATTACAGGCCTACGGTAGTATTAACCCGCAGCGGGGATGTAATTGCAGGCAGTGCGAGAAGTGTGGCTGGTTTTAATTTATATGAGGCCATTCATGCATGCCGCGAACATTTATTGGGGTATGGCGGCCATTTTGCCGCAGCAGGCATGACAATGCTGCCCGAAAAATTAGCTGCCTTTTCACTGGAGTTTGAAAAGGTGGTTTCAGAAATTATTACAGAAGAGCAGCTTGTACCTGAGATAGCAGTGGATGCAGTGATTGAATTAAAAGAATTGTCTGAACCTTTTAATAATATCGTTTGCCAGATGGAGCCTTTTGGGCCTGAAAACATGCGGCCTGTATTTCTTGCAAAAAATGTTATTGAAACCGGTTATTCAAAAATTTTAAAAGAACAGCACATCCGTTTTGTAATAAAACAAAATAATGCAACCTATACCGGGATAGGTTTTAATATGGCTGATAAATTTGCCATGCTTCAAATGCAGCAACCTCTTGATATTATTTTTAGTATTGAGCTGAATGAATGGAATGGAGAAAAAAATATTCAATTGAAAGTGATTGATCTTAGGATTGCGGGAGCTTAGCGCCGGTTTTAAAGCCGGGCTCATTTAGTTAAGGAAAAAAGGGTTGTAATTTTTGGATTATTGAACCCCTTACAGGGGTTCATGAAGCGATTTTACCTGCAACCCCCGGATAAAATCCGGGGCTATTCAAATTCAACCCCGTTGGGGTTGATTGTCATGCTACATTGAACATTTTGACATTTCTTCCAACCCTTATATTCTATAAATAAATTGAACTAAACAACATTGAGCCGTCCGTACCGGCACGGGCGGACTTTAAAGCCGGGTTAGGTTAAACAACTCCTCACCGCACTCTCTCTAAAAATCTTTGTAAAAATTATACAATCCGGTTTTTATACCAATGCTGAAATAAAAATCTGATTCCGCGGTATTGGGTGAGGTGTGCTTGCGGTAAACCAGGTCGGCCTGTACCCCCAGCCTGTTTTTTGGGTTAATAAGATAACCTATTGTTGCCTGGTTATAAAAATATTTATTTTTTACTCCCTGTAAAGTGGTGCTGCCGAATGTTGGGCCATTTGTGCCGGTTAGGTCGCCTGCCCAAAGATCGTACCCTATAGGATAGGATAGATCTGCAGGCTGCTCGCCGCGAATGGTAAACAATGTTTCCAGGCTGCCATACCATCTTTTATTATTGTACAGAAACATGGAAATAAATTCATGAAAATTGGCCCCGAACGGGTCGGCCAGCGCCTGGTTATCGTGGGTGTAGTTTATGCCTGGTTTATCAAACCCATGCGTATAGGTATAAGGCCTTACACCATCCCATTCAAAGCGCCAGGATAAGCCTTTAACATCAAAGATGTCTTTATTCCAAATGCCTAATTGCAAGGCATATTTATTGCCAAAATCCTGTGCATGATGTTTGATGGATGCTGTTAAGTTAAGGTCGTCAATACCTACCTGGCCATACAAAAACCCTTTTTTATATATATGATATTTGTATGTTAACCCTAAAAATGCATTGTCAGGCGAGCCTACTGCATACTCTACCGGGCGCATTAAAATTATCGGGTTAAGGTATTGCACATCAAAGCCCCTGTGAATAGTAGTATCTTTTGCGTAAAATATTATATTGTCAAATATGCCAAGCTGAAATTTTTTGGAAAAATTTATGCCCAATAAGTGCATCACGCTATACTTGCGTTGGTCGCTTCCATCCACCTGGTATCTAGGGTTATCCAGGTTTGTATAAAGTACATTATAAGTAATCCTCCAGTACCTTGCCTGCAGCCTTACATAAGGATAATTTGATGAATTGTCAGATAAAAGCAGGCTGCGGTAACCATCGCCAATAAAATTCTTTCCGTTACCCACGCTTATTAAAAAATGACTGCTGGGCAAATAAGTAAGATTGCCCGTAAACTGCGAAAAAGCATATCCGCCGTTTGATGTAAACGTGCCCTGCCCTTTACCCAATGCATAGCCCTGGTTGCTTTGAATGTAGTTGTTTAAATAATTAGGGAAACGGTCGTAGCTGTAAACATAAGCAGCGCTATAAGATAGCTTATCATCAACAGTGCCTTGTATATGAATGCCCGCAGCCACCTGGTATAATGTGCTGCCGCCTTCTTTTTCTTTACCAATTGCTGCATCTGCATAGGGATCTATGGCAAAAACACTGTTATTGCCATTAGCCTGTATCCAGTTATTTGTACCCAGTTGCTTTAAAAAATACCCGTTCGGGTCACCGGCGCTAAGGCCAAAAGCGCTGTCTGCAAGTTCTTTCTTTTCTTTATTAAAAAATCTCTTGTACTCCAGCCAGTCGGTTGACCTGAATGCTGTAAAAACAGCGGTATCAGCTTCAAGTGTTATTTCGTTAAACCTTTTTTGCACTTGCTGGTCAAGCGGAATACTTTGCGAGTATGATATTTTATAAGATACCAGTAATAATATAATCAGCGCTTTTTTCATGATCGTCAAAATAGTTGATTTCAGTATTGTTTTTCCATTAAAAATCGTAGAATAAACTTCTGAACGACATTCGTATTCCTATATAAATTATTTTATCTGTATATTTAAATATATCGCTGCTTTCGCGCCTGTAAGTAAACCCTGCTTCAATACGTAAGTTGGTTGCGGCGTTTAGTATGTATGCAATTCTAAGGTCGCCGTAATAAATTTTTGCCGGTATGCCCTGCCCTGTTGAAACATTATCAGTTACTGAATTTGTTGACAGCGGCAGAAAAATATTGTGCCCGTAATTTGCAGCGCCCGTATCTGCCCCATAGCTCGCTATAAACGCTTCGGCCCTGAACCAGAAACTTTTATAACTGTACGATGCAACAAATATCCCTTCTTTAAAATTAGCACCTAAAGGATGGGCAAGCGGCTGGTTGGTGTTTGTATAATTTACGTCGCTGGAGTTGCCCTGGTAAGTATAGGGCCTTACCGTATTAAATTCAATATCAACATTCAGGTTTTCAAGATTAAATATATTTCCCGACCTTAAACCAAGCTGGAGGCCTGTACGGTTTTGCCACGAAGATGAACTGCCCAATTCGTTTATAATATACTGGCCGTATGCAAAAGTGCGCGCAGCAATCTTGTATTTCGCATTAAAACCAACCATATCATAGTTTGATACACCCGACGGAGACTGGCTGCCATGGGCAAAAATAAGAGGGCTTAAAAGCGAAGGGCTTATATCTTTTTGCCGGATAGAGTCGTGCGTTTGATCGGGCCATATTACAGATTCAAATACGCTGAGCGACAGGTTTTTAGTGGTTTTCCAGTCAAGAACATAGGTTTGCGCCCATTTTCGGAAATAACCAAGGTTATTATTTTCGTGGGTATTAACGTCACTAATGTATTGCGACCACATTACGGAATACTGAAACTTATTAAAAGTAAAAGAAGCGCGGAAATAGGGATAATTATACGACCAGTCAGACAATAAAAGTGAACGGTACCCATCACCAATAAAATTTTTACCATATCCAAGGTCGAATAGCAATACCTTATTGGGTATATAAGTTATTTTTGCTGAAGAAGAGCTAAAGTCGAAGCCGGTGCCATCCCCAATATTTTTATAGCCGTCAAGGCCCGGAATAACTTTATACTGCCGTATAAAGCTATCAATATATCCCCCAAACTTGGCCTGGTTTTCGTAAAACGCAGTTTCAAAATAAACCTTGGTACCAATGTTTCCGGATATCTCGTAACCCCTTGTATCCATCCCCGGCATCTTTGTGTTTATTACTTTTGCCCCAATTCGTTTATTATAGCGGCTGCTTTTTCCAATATATTCATCCACTATAAAATCGCCGTAAATATTAAAACCCGGTGTTTGAACCTGCAGCAAGTGTTCCTGGAAAAATTTTCTGTTAAACCATGGGCCGGTTTTAACAGGCAGCAAGGTATCGGTATAAATAACAGGTTTCCAAATAGTATGCAGTTCGGTGTCTGCATTATACAATTTTTGCTCATCATAACTATTATAGGTACGCAGCCTTACATCATCCTGCGCACGGCACGTATTGCAAACAATTACCAGGGGTAACAATAAAACTAAAAGGTATCTCAGATAAAAAAAAGCTGAAGCAAATATTAGTTTTGATGATTGCATTAGCGTTATTGTTTAAACTTTATAAAAGTAATGAGTTATACCTTAATAACAAGGACTTAGAGGAAGAATTGTGCATTGCTGAAGTAAAATAAATAAGCCGGAGTGATTGATCATTAAATTATTTTACTGAACCGGTGTAGAGGCAACAACTATCTAATTAAAACAACTGAACTATATTAAATAAAAAATATCATACACTTGGCAAGCATGGTTAATAAGCCTGCTCGTCACCCCTGAATATATTTATAATGGTCATAATTATTATCCTTATATCCAGCATTGTTGACCATCTTTCCATATACCAAATATCATATTCAACCCTTTTTTCCATTGATTCTATATTTATCGTTTCGCCCCTGTAACCATTTACCTGCGCCCAGCCTGTAACGCCCGGTTTTAAAAACTGGCGAACCATATACTTATTAATAAGGGCGCTATATTTTTCAGTGTGCTTGAGCATGTGCGGCCTTGGGCCCACTACGCTCATATTTCCTATAAATACATTAAAGAATTGCGGAAACTCATCCAGGCTTGTTTTTCTTAAAAAAGCACCGAGGCGGGTAATACGGTTGTCACTCTTTGAAGCCTGCAAAATATCACTGTGGCCATTAATCTTCATGCTTCTGAATTTATAGCACCAAAAAGGTTTATTATCTCTCCCTGAACGCAACTGTTTAAAAAATACCGGCCCTTTGGACTCTAATTTTATCAGTAGTGCTATTATGGGCAATAACCATGATAAAATAAACAAGATCATAAAGCTGCTGAATGCTATATCAAATAATCTTTTTTTAATACGGCTCTTCAACTCCTGCAGGGGTTCAAATCTCAGGCTTATAACAGGAAAATCACCTAAATACTGTATGGGCGGGTGATTGAGGCCAGGCGTTGATACTTTTATGTTTGGTACAAATTTTACCCTTACACAATTGCGGTCTGCAAACTCTACCAGTTTTATAACCTCATCATGCTGTTCGGGTAATATGGTGGAATAGATTTCCTGTATATTGTTCTCAATGGCAAAATCAATGCATTGTTCTATAGAGCCAACAATATTTCCATTCTCATTAACAGAATAATATTCTGAACCATTGTCAAAAAATCCTTCAAATGAATAAATATTGTTATTGCCCTGGAAATATTTGGCAAGTTCAACACCGGTTTCATTATAGCCTACTATCGCAATTTTTTTATGCAATTTTGATTTTACGATAAATTCAGAGATATAGGTAAAGAAAAAGCGGCTTATACCAAAGAGTGTTATTAGCATGCCGTAACAAACAATAAAAAACTTTTTTTCGTGTATGGCGGTACCTAAAACAAATAACGCCACCGCAAAAACCACGCATTGCGCTATTAATATTTTAACGCTTTTACGATAAAGCTCCTCGATGCCCGAAAATGTTTTACTTGAATATAAGCGGGTTAATGCTGCAGATATTAACCAGGTAAGATTAAAAAGCACGAGAAGTTTAAAACCCTCGCTGCTTAACAACGGCCACTTTGATAATGCGAAAAAATTGTACGCAATAAGAAATGAGAAATTAAAGATAACGAAGTCGCTAACCAAGAATACCAAACGGTGAAAATAGGAATAGCTTTTTTGCCCCATGCTCATAGAATTGTTCTTTTAATTTTTTAAATTAAAATCTTGTCTCGTCCGTCTTTTTTCATTTGGCGAAATCAACCAGCTCAAATCCAAAAAAAATCTATGGGGGAAACCTTTAGTGTGAACGAAAGTATAAAACTTATTCTATTTAACAAAGCATTTATTAAAAAAATATTAAACAAAAAATAAATACTTAATAGTATAGTAAACACATAGGATTAACATAAATTGAGTACAATTATTGGTTTCAGTCTATGCTTAATTTTTTAAACCCAAAAGAGTAGCATTTATTTTATTTTTTGCAGGTATGTACCGTACCCGCTCTTTGCGTATTGCGTGGCCAGGTCCATTAATTTATTGCGGTCAATAAAACCCATGCGGTAGGCAACTTCTTCTATACAGCCGATCTTTTGCGACTGGCGCTTTTCTATCACTCTTACAAACTCGCTTGCATCATTTAATGAATCAAATGTGCCGGTATCAAGCCATGCCACGCCCCTGTTCATAACACCAACCTGTAATAACCCCTGTTCAAGATAAACCCTGTTTACATCTGTAATTTCATACTCGCCACGTGCTGATGGTTTAATGTTCTTTGCAATTTCCACTACCGTGTTATCGTAAAAATATAAACCGGGTACAGCGTAATTAGATTTTGGCTGGTTAGGCTTTTCTTCAATAGATAATGCTTTGAAGTTTTCATCAAATTCGACCACGCCGTAACGCTCGGGATCACTTACTTCGTATGCAAATATAGCAGCGCCTGATACGTTGTTAAACGATTGCACCAACTTGCTAAACCCTGCACCATAAAAAAATGTTATCTCCCAATATCAAAGCCACCTTATCATTCCCAATAAATTCTTCCCCTATTACAAAAGCCTGTGCCAGCCCATTGGGCCTTTCCTGTACGGCATAAGTAAATGAACAGCCTATCTCAGAGCCATCGCCCAATAGCCGTTTAAACTGGACTGAATCTTCGGGGGTGGTGATGATGAGGACTTCTTTTATTCCGGCAAGCAACAAAACAGAAAGCGGGTAATATATCATTGGCTTATCATACACAGGCATAAGCTGTTTGCTGATGCCTTTTGTAATTGGATAAAGCCGCGTGCCTGAGCCACCTGCGAGAATAATTCCTTTCATTGGTTAAATTTTATAAGGTTTCAATAAGTTGTTGCAAACCCGGGTTAACTTTATCTTTTTCAGATAATATCAATTCTTCTGCTGGTAATTTCCAGTCTATACCCAATTGCGGGTCGTTATAAATAAGGCCTGATTCTGCCTGTTTGTTATAGTAATTATCGCATTTATAAAAGAAAACGGCTGTTTCGCTTAGCACTACAAAACCATGCGCAAAACCTCGCGGGATGAAGAATTGTGTTCTTGAGGTTGCCGTTAGCTCTACACCAAAATGCTGCCCGAAAGTGACAGAGCCTTTTCTAAGGTCAACGGCTACATCCCAAACAGCGCCCTGTAATACACGTACCAATTTTGCCTGTGCATGATCGCCTTTTTGAAAATGCAAGCCCCTTAAAACGCCTCTGGTTGATGAAGACTGGTTATCCTGTACAAACTCAACATCTATCCCGGATTGTTTATAAAATGTTGCACGGTTAAAGCTTTCAAAAAAATATCCCCGGCTATCCTCAAACAAATCATCATAAATAACATAACAACCCGGCAGCGGGCTTTGTTCTACTCTCATATTTACCTGTTGCTGTATTGTGTTTGGTAATATTTTTGGTAATCGCCGCTGGTTACATGCTGCAGCCATTCAGTATTTTGCAGGTACCAGTCAATTGTTTTGCTAAGGCCCTCTTCAAAAGTTACGGAAGGTTCCCAGCCAAGCTCTTTGTTTATTTTGGTTGCATCAATAGCATATCTAAGGTCGTGGCCCGGCCTGTCTTTCACGTAAGTTATCAATTGTTCGCTGGTACCAGGCGGCCTGCCAAGTTTTTCATCCATTAAGCTGCACATCATTTTTACAAGGTCAAGGTTTTTCCATTCATTAAAACCGCCTACATTGTAAGTCTCTTTGTCCTTCCCATGATGAAAAACAACATCTATGGCCCTTGCATGGTCTATTACAAACAGCCAGTCGCGTGTGTTTTCCCCTTTCCCATATACGGGCAGCGGTTTATTGTTAATGATATTATTGATAAATAGCGGAATAAGCTTTTCAGGAAAATGGTTGGGGCCATAGTTATTGGAGCAATTGGTAATTACAAATGGCAGGTGATATGTTTCGCCGTACGCCCTTACAAAATGGTCTGATGCGGCCTTACTTGCAGAATAAGGCGAATTGGGGGAGTATGGCGTTGTTTCGGTAAACAAACCTTCAGCGCCAAGGGTACCATAAACTTCATCCGTGGAAACATGATAAAAACGGTGGCCTTCCATATCTTTTTTCCAGTGCTCTTTTGCAATATTCAACAGGTTAACCGTACCCGCGATATTGGTATAAATAAAATCCATTGGGGAGAGAATAGAACGGTCAACATGCGATTCTGCCGCCAGGTGTATAACATCAGAGGCATTATATTTTTCAAATATGGCCTTAATTGTTGGGGCATCAAGAATATTTGCTTTTTCGAAAATATAATTAGGCTGCCCCTCAATATCAACCAGGTTTTCAAGGTTGCCCGCATAAGTAAGGGCGTCAACGTTAATGATCTTGTACTCCGGGTATTTTGTTACAAATAAACGCACTACATGTGACCCAATAAACCCGGCGCCCCCGGTGATAATAATAGTTTTTGACATTCTTAGAATATTGTGAAGGTGGTGTTTGCATATTAAAAATAATCCGGGCAAATATATTGCATCGCTTTATTTAACCATTGTAATTTTAATAAAATCTTTCATTAAGCAGGCTGCTTTGCAAAATCAGCGCCTGTAAAGCTTAGCGGAAGCAGTATTGATACCGTGGGGATTATAATTATTTTTCCGCTTAAACCGGCCATTATTAATCTTATGGGCTGGTTGCCCCTTTCTTCGTATTCCTGCAGGGTTTGCCTGCAAATGCCGCAGGGTGAAACAGGGTGGCCGCTTTGCCCGTTCAAATTATTATAGCTTACTGCAATGGTTTGTACAGGTATTTTTGGATATAAAGATGATGCCGCCGATAACAACACCCTTTCGGCACAAATACCCGTGGGGAAGCTTGCATTTTCCTGGTTAGTGCCGGTTACAATTTTGTTGTTCTGCAGCCTGGCAGCAGCACCCACTAAAAAATTCGAATAAGGGGCATAAGCATTTACGGTTGCCTTTCTTGCTTCGCCTAAGAGCAGCGCATCTTCTTTGGTTAATTCATTTTCGCTTTCAAACTCCTGGTAAATAAAACTGTTTTGTTGTTCTTTCATAGTAAGCTATTTGAAGATCCGGCTACAATCTTACAGACTTGTTACTGCTGCAATTTTTCAATAAACCCTTCAATAAATTTTTGCAGGTCGTTCACTTTGGTCAGGGGCAGCGTTTCCCTCCGGTCAAAAACATCATGATAAGCCTTTATGCCGCCCAAAGTATAAAAGAAAAATGAAGGTACCCCTTTCTCTGTAAAAAAGTAATGGTCGCTATTAGCTGCTTTACCCCTTGGGTTTACAGCGGCTAAATAATGGCCTGCGTTATTAATGTTCTGCATATATTGAAACTCTTTTGGAAATTCAGTGGCGTTAACTACCGTTATACCATCCTCCCCCGTTCCTTCCAGGTCGAGGTTTAAGAGAAACCGGATATTTTTTAAAGGTACAAGGGGATGTTCGGTAAAGTATTTTGAACCGAGTAACCCCGGCTCCTCCCCTGCAAAAGAAATAAAAGCGATTGAATAAGCCTGCGGGTGCGCTGCATAATAATGTGCAAGGCTTAATAAAACACTTGTGCCGCTTGCATTATCGTTCGCACCCGGAAAATATACTTCGCTGCCCATACCCCCAAGATGATCGTAATGGGCTGTTATAAAAATAAATGAAGCGGGCGTAACCGTGCCTTTTACATAACCGCAAATATTGGCGGCATTAAATTTTTTATTCAATACATTTTCAATATTAACCGTTAGCTGTTTTGGCAATTCTTTAAACCGCGTTTCATCAACCATTATGCCTGTATAATCGGCCACGGTTGGGGCAACATCCCAGGTAAGCTTTTTTTCAAGCGTTACCACCACCCTGTTTACCGGGTCTATAAAATGGATACTGTCCTCCTGGGTTAAGGTACCGGACGCATTCACCGTCCTGCTTTCGGGTGCTACAATAAAATCTTTGCCTGCTTCAAGCCTTACGCCATTTATAGAAAGATCCATTTTACCGGGAAATGTATTTACAGGATATGAAAAGTTTTGAAGATAATCTTTGCCGTCCAGCGGAAGTAGCCCCTCCTGCTTAAATTGGTTGCTTATAAAATCCTGCGCTTTATGCATGCCGTTGTTGGTATAGCCCCTGCCCCAAAAATAGGGCGAAGCAAGCGTGTCAACCATTTTACGGATAAATAAAGAATCCTGGCTATGTGCGCCGTAGATACAAAATAATAAGACGGGTAAAAGGGCTTTTTTTCATATCGTTTTTTTGAGAGTTGTGATCGCTTAAGGACTGTCTAAAAATTTGTTTAAGAATATACTTTGGCTAAAGCCAATATTTCTGCTTTTATTTAACCCCAGCTTTAAAGCTGGGGTTAATTGAAGAAGGTGCGAACGGCTTTAGCTAAAGTGCATCCAGACTGCCGTAGATATTTTATATCCAGAGAGTCAGTTAGATGCTAAGTTATTTAATAATACTAAAAAGCCTGTTCCAGCGCGGGGCCATTATTCCAGCTAAACCAAATTAACGATGCTCTGCCCACAATATTTGTTTCCGGCACAAAACCCCAAAAACGGCTGTCCTGGCTGCGGTGGCGGTTATCGCCCATCATCCAGTAATAATTATATTTTATTTTATACGTATTTGTCTCCTTTCCGTTAATAATGTATTTGCCGTTTTGTTCAACCAAAGTATTGCCTTCATAAGTAGTTATAAGGCGGCGGTATAAAGCGATATTAGCCGGGGCCAGTGTAACAATTTCTCCTTTTTGGGGAATATGAACAGGGCCATAATTATCGGGCGTCCAGGGAAAATTATTAAGGTCGAATGGAAAAACATCGCCTTCATTTAACGGCATCTCCCTTATGCTTATAAAATTGGGTTGCTTTTTTATTGTTTCAGCCTCCCCCGGCGTTAAATTCATCGTGTATATATTATCAGCCTGCCTGAGAAATTCTTTTTGGTCGGGTTTAGTGGTATCTATACCCAATTGCCGCCTGGCAAAACCTTCAGGAAACGGCGCGCCGTTTGTTTCTACCACATAATCAGTTTGAGAGGCAGGGGGAATATAAGCAGGCTGGTTATTTATAAACAGTTTACCGTTAATCACCTGTATATTGTCACCCGGAATACCGGTGCAGCGTTTAATATAATTATCCGTTTTATCCATAGGGTGCACAAGAATATTGTGATGGTCTGCCTGCAGCGCAGCACGGTCGCCATTATAAACTTCTCTCAATACATCATAGTATAATTGATGGGTGCCATAATCGGCTTCGTTAATAATAGTATCCCCAACTGGTACATTAAATACCACGACATCGTTGCGCTTAATTTGGCTAAAGCCAGGAAAGCGTTTATAAGGCAACTGCAGCCATTTTACATAAGAAGGTATCGTTTCAGAAAATGGCATGATATTGTGAACAAAGGGGAAGCTTAAAGGAGTAATTGGTATGCGGGGCCCGTAACTCATCTTGTTCACAAAAAGAAAATCGTTTACAAGCAGGGTTTTTTCCATGCTTTCTGAAGGAATAGTATAGGCTTCAAAAATAAATGTGCGTATAATAGTAGCAGCTACTATGGCAAATACAGCGGCATCTGCCCACTCGCGGGCCGGCGATTTTTTATACTGCCTTAAAACCTGGTGGCCGCCCCAATGCACTTTTTTTGAAAATCCCAGGTAAGGAAAGTAAATAAATGGAAGAAAAACAACTGCAAAATGATCTGCGAAACTGAACCTGCCAAAATGCATAGAGAACATAATGGCTATCCATACAGTAATAACCTGCCCGGCAACAGGGATGAACTGCAGCCAGAACCAAATGCGCCGTAACCCGCAAACATTTACAATACACCAGGTATTATAAATTGGTATAAACGCCTTCCAGCCCGGCAGCCCGGCTTTTTTAAACATGCCATATAAACCGATATGCCAGCCAATTACACCAATTATAAATATTAGCCAACCCATAGTTTTATTTTGAAAGTGGCAAAAG
>JABDFW010000044.1:26284-27354 GCA_013286305.1 Bacteroidota bacterium | reverse complement strand
AGGGGTATCACGTTAACAGTATTTGCATGGGTATCCTGCTTAGTTACAGGCGTATTTCCGTTTAATGTTGTTGGCTCCAAAGCTATGCCAAACGTATAGTTAAACTTTTTTTGTACATAACGATAATTAACACCAAAACGGTTTGTTGTAAAAATAAAATTATACCGGTTACTTAATGCGCTGTCGTTTGTGTACAGGTGGTTTGTACTGTCAAACACATCTGTTTGTTTATTGTTGTTTGTGTGCGAGCGGTTGAACGCGTAGTTCAATTCAACATATTTGAATTTGCCAACCGGCTCAAGATAAGACAGCGTTATGCCATAGTTCTGCGTGTGGCTATAGGTATTTATTACTTGATCTGCTGGCGTGGCTAAAGCACCTGCGGTATAATCGTACACCGGGTTTTGATATTGCGTAGCCGAATTTGTATTTGCCGTAAAATTGATGCTTAAATTACGCCCATGCCCGTTAAACCGGTGGTTATATAAGGCGGTGATGCCATAGTTTGGGGCTGTTAAATTACTGTACACACTGGCGTTGTAAGCTGCATTTAAAATCCCATTTTTTAAAGAACTTACATTTTGAACCGAATTGGTAGTTGTACCCGACCATGAGAATGCAGGTGTGACTTTAAGGTAATTAACCGTATCGGGTTTATATTCCATATTCCAGTTAAACCGGTGGTTAATGTTCCGGTCCGTCTCATTATTGTCCTGGTTGGTCAAACCGGAATTGCTCACAGATATATTTTGCTGAACCGTATTGCTTATAACAGCCGTTGTATTGTCTGCAAAGCTATAACTGCCATATATTGAGATAGCCTGCCCCCATTGGTCCCTGTAATTAAACCCTGCTGCGTGGGCAGCTGTAATACCATTTTGGTGGGATGCCTGGCCAACAGCATTATTATTACCCACAGATAGTTTGCCGGTTTGCAGGGCGTCCAATGCAATTTTTTTTGTTGTTACAGCATCTGTTGTTGACAGTGTGCCAAATGAAAATGTATTAACATTCGTATTGTTTATATTTCCGAGCAAGGCCAGTTGCTGGTTGCCATTAAACCTAAATGC
>JABDFW010000044.1:25947-26274 GCA_013286305.1 Bacteroidota bacterium | reverse complement strand
CCAACATACCGGTCATCATTACTCACGCCTGGGTTCTGCGGCAATGCATCAGAGCCATCGCCAACAGTTGCCTGGCCGGTATAGCCATGGTTTCTATCCGGCCGAATAACGATGTTCATTATTTTATCCGGCTCGCCCGTTTTCACGCCGGTAAGGTTGGCCTGGTCGCCATAATCATCTATCATCTGTACACTTTCAACCACATCGGCGGGTAAATTGCGGGTAGCTGTTTTTACATCCCCCCCCAAAAAAATCTTTTCCGTTTACCCGCACTTTAGTAACCTGTTTGCCCTGGGCGGTAACATTTCCATTTATGTCAACATCAAC
>JABDFW010000044.1:1123-25937 GCA_013286305.1 Bacteroidota bacterium | reverse complement strand
GGCAGCTTTCTTAGCACATCTTCCAACGGCGCGTTGTCCCTTACTTTATAAGCGCTTACGTTATATGAAACGGTATCTTCTTTAATCGTTACGGGGCTTGCCGATGTTACGTTAACCGGGTTTAGTATGTTTGATGCTGCGGGCAATATTATGGTGCCCAATATGACAATTGTGGTATCATTATTTAAAACATAATGCCTAATCAGTGTTTCAAAGCCAATAGAGGATATGGTGAGCGTAACCTTATTACCAGCCTTTAGATGAAAAACAAATCCGCCATAGGCTGCGGAAGCGGTTACGGCGCTATCAACGGGACCAGACTGTAGTTTAACCGTGCATCCGGCCACAGGCAAACCAGAGGAGTCTTTTATAACGCCGGTTATTATGCGGGTTTGTTGCGCATTTGCAGTTATACCGTAAAACAGGATGAGCAAGAGGGTTGCTAAACGGAAAAGTTTATTCATCTGCATTGCAGGTTTTATATCCAAGTAACCGGTAGCAGCCATTTGTTGCAGGGATGGAAAATTAAATATGCACTATTGTTCAATTGCAGGGGCCTGAAAAATAATTGCAGGTTTTTATGCATCGTTTGCCAATTTTAGGTTACTTATCAGTAAAAACTTAAAAGGTATTGTAACTGGCAGCATTATTTACCATAAGCGAGGCTACTTTAATTGACCGGTGCAAAAAAGGCGATATTAAAAGCTATGAACTACTATATAACAGGTACAACATTGCCATGTACAATACCTGCCTTAGAATTGTGGTGAATACGGCAGACGCTGAGGATATATTGCAGGAGGCATTTCTAGAGGCCTTTACTACATTAAACCGTTTAAAAAATACAGATGCTTTTGGCGGATGGATGAAAAGGATAGTTATAAATAAATCCATCAATTATGTAAAGCGCAAAAAGGAAAACTGGGTTGCCATTGAAGATGATGACACAGGCGTTATGGAAACGGAGAATATAACTGACGAAAAGGAATTTCAATTAACGGTTGATGCGGTAAAAAAAGCAATAGGCCAACTACCCGGGAAATACAGAACAGTTGTCAGCCTTCACCTGTTTGAACAAATGAGTTTTGAAGAAATAGCCGCTTTTACGGATACACCTTCGTCAACCGTACGAAGCCAGTATTTACGCGGCAGGCAAAAAATATTAACCATGATAAATAAATAGTGCAACATGGAAAATGACCTGGAAAAATATATTGATGATAATAGGGATGAATTTGAAAAGGATGTGCCATCGCCGGGAGTTTGGCAAAATTTAGAGACACATCTTAAACATCATCATAAAAAAAAGAAAAATGTATTTGGGTTAATACCTGCAAAACTGGTGGCTGCCGCAAGTATAATAATTGTGGCATGCGCAGGTGTGATCGGTTATTTTGCCTACAACCAGCATGGTGGTGCAAGGCTAAGTAATAAAAATACCAAACCTGCACAAGCAAATGCTGTTGCAAAAAATACCGGCCAAAACAGCAACGATGCGTTACTACAAAAGAAACGGGTTGACCAAATGGCGCAGGCTAAAGCGCAGGCTACAACCAGTAAACCCGGTGAAACCAATTCCGTGGCATTTGATCCAGAGGATATAAGCCAGGTGCTGTTTCATTATACAACGGCGGTTAAAGCGAGGCAAAATGAAATAAAGGCGATACAAAAAATAAACCCGGGCCTGTTTAATTATTTGCAGAAAGCCATTGCGGACCTGGATGCAGAATATGCCCAATTACAATCGGAGTTGCCGGGGAGTATTGACAAAGAAAAAGTATTGCAATCAATGATCGACAACCTGCAAATGCAGGAAACCATATTGAGCCACCAGTTACAGGTGATAAAAAAATTGCCATCAAACAAAAGCGAGAAAGATGAAGGGCCGTACCATAAAATATAGTTTGCTGTTAGGCATTTGCTGCATAAATATTTTTGGCAACTTAAAAGCTGAAACATATGACACCTCAGTTACCAGGATAAATAAAGTGTATAAAGTGCTTAATGATGAAGAAAGGCTGGTAATAAATAATATGTTTGGCAACGTAATAATTAAAGCAATCAAGAGAAAAGAGGTACACATAAACATTACCATTTTTGCAGGCGCCAAAACCCCGGCGTTGGCAAAATCTCTATCTGGGCGCGTTAATATAACAACCACAAGAAACAATGGGCAAATAACCTGTACTACACTTATTACGGGCAAGGATTCAACAACCAAATTGAAACTGCCGTTACAGGATGAAAAATGCACTGTTACATATATGATCTACATGCCTGCCGGTATGCGGCTGAAAATAACTAACCAGTTTGGGAATATAGAAATGAACGATCACACCGGGCAGTTAAGTGTTGAGGAGAAATTTGGCAATTTTACTGCGGGAAATTTGTCTGATATTGACACGGTGGGCGTAGTGCTTGGCAGCATTAAAATTAACAGGATTGATAAAGGCATATTGATTGCAAAGGGGTTTGGATATGTAAATATTGGCGCTATTTCGGGCGATGTGCATTGCTTTTTTTCGGGGGGTAAAGTTACTGACATTGGATTTACGAATGGGCATTACAATTTTACACTTGAGTCGGGGAATGTACGGATTATGAAGGTTCATTATGCCAAAGATATTTCGGCTGCGGTTACCCTTGACGCTGTGTTGTGTAAAATGGATAACCAGTCTCCTCTTGTATTAAAAGAAGATGTTCAATCGAAAATGCAAACCGATTCACTGTTGATAAAACCCTTTAAGAAAGACACTTCAACAGTGAATACCGATAAGGAGAAAATCATAATGTCGAAGAAAAAATTAGATTTGATGGAAGCGCTCACGAAAAGGCCTGTGCATTATAGCGGCCTTGCGGGGAACGGCGATGCAACAATAATGATCAAGGCGGCTTTTAGCTATTTACATTTCGAATAGCGGAGCCAAGTACCACAATTGGCAGTGTTTTGCTATATAGTTTCTTTTTTTGCAGTCCATTCCGAAAAGGTGGTCTCTTCAGGTATATCCGTTACACTTTCAAATTCAACCTTATATCCATCAGGGTCACGAAACATAACCACCCACATATTATTGCCTACAAATGGCTCTGAGGGCTTTAGGTTGCGTGCTAATGTTTCGTGGTAAATAGCAAGTGCATCCTCACATGTAAAGTTTATTGACACACCTACCCCCAGCTTTTCCGCAGGCACTTTACCCTCACGGTACTCCTGTAACATTAATGCCACGCCGTCGCGCTGCAGCCAGCACCATTCAATCTTTCCTCTTGGCGTCCATGAGTTTAGCATTTTAAAGTCCAGGCCTTCTATATAAAAACGCATGGACTCTTCCATATTTGTAACCATAAAAAATGGCACGGCCTGCTTTATATTGGGTTTGTTTGTTGTTACAGGTTGCATATTATTTGATTGAGAGAATAAATTTACAAATGGTTTTTTATATAACGGCGCGGCAATCTTTTGCGAGTAATGCAGGCTCTAATGTACATCAAAATCAGAAAAATTACAGTAGCATTTGATTGCAGATTTTATAATTCAATGACAGTTTTATTTCGGTCAGATGGCCGCCGGTGATTCACATAAATCTGATGACAATATACTAATAAATTTTTTCTTTGATCATCATTAGCACAGTCTGACGGCCTCCGTCTGACTGCAGCATAGCTACGCGCCGATTATATCAATACCGGCTCTATAAATGAACTGGCGGATCAACTAAATAAATTGGCGTTTAAACAATAACTGTTTTTATTTACCGGAGCCGGAGCCAGGCCGCCAGGTTAAACCAACCCCCGCAACGCCGCCCGAAGTGGATAAGCCCAACGCCATGTCTTTATTTTTTAGCTTGATGAGGTGTATCTCCGGTATAAGTATCCCGCACACAGCCCCTATTCCAAATCCTGCCATTACATCTGAAGGGAAATGCCTTAATGACATTACCCTGAAATACCCGCAAAGAAGCGGGGGGATGCTGGCTGCTATGTACAAAAGATATTTTTTACCGCCAAGGTCTGGGTGGTAATCGCAATATACTTTAGTAAGAAAGAAAGTGGCTGCCGCTGTTGCCGCAGCATGCCCGCTATAAAAGGAATTGCGGTTATTGCCATCTAATTTTGTAGCATATGGAACAGCCTCGTAATAAACAACAGGCCTAAACTTATTTTGATAATGCGGGCCTAGAAAACTAATCGTATAAACATCCGACGTGAGAGACATAGTCTCCAGGTACATTATCAGCATTTTTCCCCAATCCTGTTTTACCTTTTTATTAAAGGCAAGTGCAGCGGGCGCTGCAAGGCATAGATCCATCGTAACGTCTCCTAATGTAGTATATATTGCTGTATTTGAAGGGTCCAGGTTTAACGCCCACCTGTCAAAGCCTCTTATGATATCCCTGTTCAAATTCTGGATCTCCAGGGCGCTTATGTTTTGTTTATGCAGCAGCGATGGTATGCCAAGAAAGTTGGCAACGCCACCGGCAAGCGCAATACTTCCGCTAAGCCAGATATTTACATTGTATGGATGTATTCCGGCTTTTGCAGGCTGCTGTTGCAAATTAGATGGCTGGCCTGCTAATTCTGACGGCTGCTTTGATAAATCAGGTATTTGTGTTGTTGAATCAAACTGCTGTTTTGTTGAATCGGGGCTACTATTTTGGGAATATAATTTTGTACTTAAGCAAAAAATAAATGCTGTAAAAACAACAAATGTAAGAAGATGATTTTTCATAGCGTTTGTAATTGAATGGTGCATATAATAAATAGTAGAAGTATTGCATACCTCTCAATTTTTGCACCATTTTTAACAGTGCAACTAATCGAAAGGTTTGCTAAGGTGTTATTCTGTTTGCAGACTAAAGTTCAAATACAATGCCACACGCTTTGCAGTCAAATAGTTATAATATGGTTAATGGGTTGGTGGGTAACTAATTCCACAAATAAAGCCGGCTTAATGTCTGAACTTATGATAGGGAAAGCCCCAGCAATGGCGGGGCATTTAATCCTTTACACTGTATAAGCACTTTAAATTTACTGCCCATATTTACAAGCAGGGTATGTTTTAAAAATGCAGCCCTTTTATAATTTTCAGGGGTACATTGTACACTTTCCATCTCCTTCATAAAAAAATCAATAAAACCGCAGGCAAGCAAAAAATTTGCCTGGCTGGTGCAACCACAGCACGCAAGTCCATTCTTTTCACCCCAATGCATCAGGGCGGAAAAATTTACATGCGCAGTAATGTCCTGGCTTCCCGCATTTTTATAAAACTCGTCACCCGCCTTATGTTTATTGTAACAAACAAGTGTGCCTTCGCTACGGTATGGCCGGTACATATCAGTTGAGGTGTAACCATAATCTATCGTTATTACAAATCCTTTTTTTATGCACGCTGCAATTTCTTTTATCCATTCTGTTGCTGCAAGGTTTATCTCCGTTCTAAACCCTCTTGGCAACTGCACAGAAAGCTCATTCAAATAATTTGAAAGCGCTTTTTTTGCGGGCACCAATAATTCTGTAAAGCCGTTATCATAATCTACAAAAACTTCCATTAGTTCATCTTTCATTACCACCTGGTGAACAGGAAAATTATCAACCAGTTCATTAGATAAAATGCAATCAATATTAATGGGTATATCTTTTATACTATCATACCAGCTTACCTTTTCATGCAGGTGCGCTTTTTCTTTTTCCCGCATGGCCGCGCTTTTTTCTATGATGCAATAGTGCAGCTTATCATATAATTCTTCGTTATTTTTAAGATAGTCAAGTATATCGTGGCAAAGAAAACCGGTGCCTGCCCCGTACTCCACTATGGTAAACGATTTGCTGCCCAATATGCGCCACATCTCTTCTAATTGCCTGCCAATAGTAGCGCCGAAGGCCGGCGTAAGGCACGCGCTCGTATAATAATCACCGGTAGCACCTATTTTATTGTTTGCAGAAGTATAGTAACCTAATTCAGGATAGTAAAGGCATATATCCATAAAATCCCGGAACGACACAGGCCCTGTATCTTTTATTTTCTGTACTATGATATCACTAAGCTCCATCAATAATTAGTTTAACCATCCACCAGGTGAAATTGCCAGCGTATATTTTCTGCTGCAAAAGTTGTGCTTGCTGTGCACGGGATTAATTTAAAAGAGAGCAGCGCTTAAAATGATGCTAATTATACACAAATAACAATGCCTGTTTAAGCAGCAATAAAAAAATTTATAAAAAAGTAGAGAAAAATTTGCGTAAGTGAATGCTTACATATAAATTTGTAAGCGAATACTTACATATTATTAAAAGGTAATACAAATGAGACGGGATGTTTTCCAGGCAATTGCCGATCCAACACGGAGGGACATCATAAACCTTATAGCATTTAACTCGCTGAATTTAAATGCCATAGCAGAAAATTTTGACGTGAGCAGACCTGCCATTTCGCAGCATATTAAAATTTTAACCGAGTGCGGGCTTATTGTTATAAAAAAGCAGGGCAGGGAAAGATATTGCGAGGCAAGGCTTCAGCAATTACATGAAGTGTCGGACTGGATAGCACCCTATAGAAAACTTTGGGAAGAAAGATTTAGCAAGTTTGACCAAATACTCGATGAATTAAAGGCCAAAAGTAAAAAACAGGGCAGGAAAAGGTGAATTACCCCAATTAAATTTAAAAAAAATACGTGATCTTCTCCATAATCTCGTCGGGCCCTTCTCCGCGAGGAGAAGCCCGCCCGGATGACAGGTCGGACGGGGGGTAGGGGATGAGGCGATAATGCAAAAGAGTTGCGCCAATGCCTGTGATATAACTTATAAACCATTGTTTAATAAAACTGTTGATACCAGTTATACAATAAACATCAATCATACTAAAACCATAAGAAATGGCAAATAAAAACCAAACAAACATCACAGCAGAGCCGGGCAGGCAGGAGTTATTTATTGTAAGAGAGTTTGAGGCGCCCCGCGAACTCGTTTTTAAAGCATATGTTGACCCTAAGCTGTATGTGCAATGGCTTGGGCCAAAGGGTTACACGATGATCATTGAAAAATTTGAGCCGAGAAATGGCGGCATGTTCAAATTTATTCATAAAGACACAAACGGCAATGCATTTACATTTCATGGGGTATATCACGAGGTGCTGGCACCGGAAAGGCTTATCGGCACATTTGAATTTGAAGGATGGCCCGAAAAAGGCCATGTGGAATTAGACACCTCAAAGTTTGAAGAATTGCCCGGCGAAAGAACAAGGCTTACCATCCAGGCAGTTTATCAATCCGTGGCAGACAGGGATGCAATGATAACGTCCGGCATGGAAAAAGGAGTAAATGAAGGGTTTACACGCCTTGATGAGTTACTGGCAAATAAATTAAACAAATAAAATAATTAAAATTGATGACTACCGTATATAGCAACCAGGATAATCTTAGTGTTCTCTGTGTTGTATTTTCTTTGGGTATTCTTTGTGGTTTTGATTTTTTTACCACAAAGGCTTAAAGAATGATCACAAAGAGCAGGCCGGATAGTGTTGCCGGTTAACTTAATCAGTTTATACTTTAATCTCACAAATACAATCTAAAAAAAAGGGAATATTATGACAAAAGATCTATGGCTGAACTTGCCCGTGAAAGACGTTAAAAGGTCAAAAGAGTTTTTCACAAAAATGGGATTTTCTTTTAATACGCAATACGGTAATGGCGAGGACTCAGCATGTCTTATCGTTGGGGACAAGAATACTGTTGTGATGCTTTTTAAGGATGATTCTTTTAAAAAATTTACACGAAGCGAAATTGCCGATGCAAAACACAGCAATGAAGTATTGATCTCCATCAGCGCTGAATCACCGGAAGAAGTTGATGAAATGGCAAAGAAAGCCGCGGCAGCCGGTGGCACTGTTTTTAGCGAGCCCGGAGGCAACCAGGGCTGGATGTATGGCTGCGGTTTTGCCGACCCCGATGGCCACAGGTGGAACGTGCTGTATATGGATATGAGCAAAATGCCCAAGCCATAAAAACAGTGAAAGAAGTTGCTGCCCCTGCAATAATGAGAAACCCGAAGAGCCGCAAGTGCCCTTCGGGTGAGCCGGAAGAAATACTCCAGGCCTATCTCATTTTATACTCCCCCTTGTTAATGCTGTACAAGAAATTTGCCCTGCGCCACTACCTTGCCGTTGCTGGTAATGTTATACAGGTATAAGCCATTGGCCCATGTATGAATGTCAACCGCTGATTGGTTTATATTGGCAAACCTGGTTGTGCCAACTGTTTGGCCATTGCCATTTACAATTTTAAGTACCATATTTTCTTCCTTCAACGCTGCAACATTAAAAGTTACAAACGCATTGGCAGGATTAGGAAATATGGTTGCCGCGCCTGTACTTTTTGTAACGGCAATAAAACTTTCATCCTTTGCAGGCATATAACTGCTTAGATTGATGTCGCCTTTGCTTTCATCAATCACCAGGAATTGCCTTGTTTTGGGTGCCATCAAACCAGGAACAAGCAATATTATTTTAGAGGTAGTGTCGTTAAACAATACCCCGCAATTGTTATAGGCGCTCATAATATGCCGTACCCGGTATAAAGAGCCTGAATTAAATATACCGGCGTTGCCTGTAGTTGCAGGGATATTTGACCCCTGGTAATTAATAAAACTGTTAGTAGGCGTGGTGGTGCCCCAGGCGGAAATACTAAGTACGGTGTTGGGCGTTGTAATATCCGGGTACGGAAACGACGGGCTTACCTGGCTTACTACAAATTGCGAGTTGTTTGTAATGCTGTAAGCAGATGCTGTTAAAGTAAATGTTGGAGATGTGCCTATTAATACACCGCTTAATGTAAAATCTGTGTTTAGCGTGACAGTTTTAGACAGGCATGTATCACAGGGTTTTGTGCTGGCTGATGTTATGCAATTGATCGGATAGTAATTATTTTTTAATACAACCACCGGGCCAAGTTTCTTTAAGCTATCCGCCTGTTTATAGGTGCTGTCTGCCGTTTGTACGGTAAGTATTGAGGCGCAGGTAGTGTCCATAGAGCCGGTTGCCAAAGGTGTTTTTATTAACACGCCTTTGTTAAACCCACCCACTACTTTATAACCTATTGCATAAATGGTAGCGCCATCAATAATAAAGCTTGAATTAAACGCCTGCACATTAGATACGCCTTTGTATTGCCTTGCCCATACCGGTATGCCGTTCTTATCTGTTCGTATAATAAAAACTTCGCCGCCACCTTCGTGTGCGCCATCACCCCATACCCCACGTGCCACATAACCATTTGCGTCAGTCAAAACCTTTACCAGTGCATTATATTGAAAAGGTGATGGTGAGGCTGGCGTTAGGGTGTATCGTTTTTGCCATGCCGGCAGCAAACTGGTTGCGTCCACCTTGGTTAAGCCCATAGCTGTGTGCGTATTGTTGCTGGCAACATTTGGGCTGCCATACCAGCAATAAAGCAGGCTGGTACTGTCTTTAACAAGACTTGAATTATAAAGGCTAGCCTGTTGCGCGGCAGTTACATCCCTTAAATACCTTTCTCCTTTAACAAAGGCAAGTGTGCCTATGTTATGCCTGGTTATCCACGGCCTGTTAGATGCGATACTGCCCTCATTTAAAGGTGCGGTAACATAAATTGATCCTGGTGATCCGGCAATAGCGGCAGTGTCCAGTAATAAAGATGTGTAAACGCACTGCGCATTGTTAGTGGCAGCACTGGAAGGCCTGCCATTAAACAGGCCAAGGGTTGCGCCTGTGTTACGGTCCAGCTTCATTAGCAAAGCATTCCACCCGTTGGTTGAGCCAAATGTGTACCCGGTTACATAGTAGGCATTGTTGCTGGTGTTTGTTTTAAAATCTTTTATATCTGTAAATGCCACCCCTTCGTTTACATCGGCATTGCTATAACTAACGTGAAATATAACGCTTAGCGCGGGGCTAACTTTCATCAAAAATCCCTGCAACAAATTAGATGCCGGCCTTAACAAGCCTGCAATGACTATATTGCCATCGGCATCTACTATCATGGAATAAAGCCTGTAATAGTTGGTGTTGGGATTAATGCCCATGCCCACCAGCTTTTCTCTTATAACATTACCAGCACCATTAACTTCTGCAAGGTATATCGAGGTATCCTGCAGGCCGGCAACAAAGTAGTTGCCGTCCTGCGCTTTTGCAATACAATTCAAAATAAGGTTGGCGGTTGGCCCCGGGTCATATACCCGCACAAATTGCGCGAGGGCAACAGTATGCATTATCGCCAATGCAACTGTTAAGGCGTAAAATTTTGATTTCATATTTTTTTGTTTGATTGATGATTAATGATGCTTTGGCAGCAATACTGTTCTGCATCGGGGTAATTAATTCATTAATTTGTTAGAGCTGGTGCATTAATGCTGCACCAGGAACTTGCCCTGTGCTACCACTTTGCCATTGCTGGTAATATTATACAGGTATAAGCCATTGGCCCACGTATGAATATCAACTGCCGATTGTTTTACATTGGCAAACCTGGTGGTGCCAACTGTTTGGCCATTGCCATTAACGATCTTCAGAATGGTATTTTCTTCTTTCAAATCCGCAACATTGAAGATTACAAATGCATTAGCGGGATTAGGAAATATGGTTGCTGAGCCTGTATTTTTTGATACCGTAATAAGGCTTTCATTTTTTGCAGGCAAATAACTATTTAGGTTAACATAGCCTTTGCCTTCGTCAATCACCAGAAGCTGCCTTGTTTTGGGTGCCATCAAACCCGGAACCAGTAGTATTATTTTAGAAGTAGTGTCTTTAAATATCACACCACAGTTGTTAACTGTACTCATGATGTGCCGCACACGGTATAAAGAGCCTGAGTTAAATACACCGGCATTGCCTGTAGTTGCAGGAATATCCGAGCCCTGGTAATTAATGAAACTGGTGGTGGGTGTAGTTGTGCCCCAGGCCGGAATACTAAGTACGGTATTGGGCGTGGTAATATCAGGGTATGGAAATGTTGGGCTTACCTGGCTAACAACAAATTGCGAATTATTTAAAATACTGTAAGCCGATGCAGTCAAGGTAAATGTTGGAGATGTGCCCACCAATACACCGCTTAACGTAAAGTCTGTGTTTAGCGTTACAGTTTTGGATAGGCAGGTATCACAGGGTTTAGTACCCCCGGTTGCAATACAGTTAATAGGATAATAATCTGTTTTTGCAGTAACAGCCAGCGGAAGTTTGCTTAAACTATCGGCCTTCCTGAAAGTGCTGTCAGCCGTTTGTACTGTAAGCACTAAAGCGCAGGTAGTATCCATTGAGCCTGTTGCTAAAGGCGTCTTTATCAAAACACCCCTGTTAAAACCACTAACGGTCTTGTAACCTATCGCATAAATGGTAGCGCCGTCAATTAAAAAGGCTGAATTATGGGTTGACACATCATTCAGCACATTTTTATATTGCCTTGACCATTGCGGCAACCCGTTCTTATCACTTCTTATCAAAAATATCTCCCCTTGTGCGCTTACACTATCCCACCATTGGCCATGCGATACATACCCCTGGGGGTCAGCGGCAACTTTTGTAAGGATTACGAAATTTTGAAAATTTGGGGTTACGGTGTACTGTTTTTGCCATGCAGGTAACAGGGTGGTTGCATCAACCTTGCTTAAGCCCATTGCCTTGGGGTAACCGGTACCATTAAGGTTACCGTACCAGCAATAAAGTATGCCTGTACCATCTTTAATAATGTTTGCATTATACAGCCTCTCTATTTTAGTTGGCTGAATATCCTCTAAATATCTCTCGCCTTTTGTAAAAGCAAGTGTACTTATGTTGTGTTTGGTAACCCATGGACGAAAAGTGGAAACATTCCCTGAACTTAGCCTTCCGGTAACAAAAACAGAAGGCCCGAAGAGTGGATTGCCGGTACTATCTAACCACAATGCATCGTAAATATCATTAGTGCTGTTAGCTGTTGGCTGGCCATCATATATGGTGAGGCTTGCACCTGTGTTGCGGTCAAGCCGCATCAACACGGCGTCCGGCCCTGTTGCTGTGCCAATATTATAGCCTGAAACATAATATGCATTATTAATGCTGTTGGCGCCGGTTGTTTTGTAATCTTTTACATCGGTAAAACCCATTGGTTCGGTTGTGTTTGAATTGCTGTAAGTAACATGCAACAGAATACTAAGCGCCGGGCTTAACTTCATTAAAAAGGCCATAGTTGGTTTGGGGGCCAGGGTTTTATTGCCAACAATTGCAATATTACCGTCTGCATCAACAATCATTGCGGTAAGCGTGTAAGCATTGTTACCTATGCCAACCAGTTTTTCCCTCACAACATTGCCGCTGCTGTTAACTTCCGACACATAAACTGAAGTGTCCTGTATGCCTGCAATAAAATAATTTCCGCTTTGGGCTTTTGCAATACAGCTAAACTTAAGGTTTGCAGTTGGGCCCGCGTTATATTCCCTTACAAACTGTGCGAGTGCGGCAGAGTGCATTATGAATAATGCGAGTGCAAAAATGTAAAATTTGGTTTTCATATTTGTTTGTTTGATTAATGATTAATTATATTTTGATAACTATGTTATTCTGGGTAACAGTGATTATTTAATCCACGCATTTTTTACAACTGCATAGTTTATTGTTATATGAAGGATGAATGGAAAAAACTTTATAACGATCACTAAAGTAGGCACATGTTTATACCGGCGCAACCCCGCCTGCGCAACGCTTATATGCAATTGTGTGAATGACGTGTATGAGTGAGTATGCGGTAAGAAAAATTTAAGTAAGGAGCATAATAATTACTGCTGCTGCGCCTGCAGCCATGCCTTGTACAACCCTGCGGGCACTGAGAGGATGATTTTATTTCCGGGATTTTTTTCGTTTTCAGTTGCGGGCGATATATTTATGGTAATGGGATGTATGCCAAAACGGCTTAAGGCGGCAATACGTTTTTCTATCAATTCCATCCCCAGGCTTTTATGCCCGTTGCTTTCTTTTAAGGAGAGGCTGTTGGCAATGCCTATTCCATTATCGGTAATAATTACTAATAATTGTTTTGCCTCCTCTTTAAAATCAATGGTTACTTTTCCTTCAATATTCGAAGGCATTATACCATGCAGCAGCGCGTTTTCCAAAAAAGGTTGCAGCATCATGGTGGGTATCATCCAATCATCCGCATCTACATTTTCATCAACATTTATTTGGTAACTAAACCGGTCGTTAAAGCGCATTTGCTCAAGGCGCAGGTATATTTTTATGTTCTCTATCTCCTGTTCTAATGGTATAAATGATCTTTGGGCGGCTTCAAAATTTTTACGGATGAGTGATGCAAAATCGCTCAGGTAACGGTTGGCACTTTTTCTGTCCTGCAAATTAATATAATGCTGAATACTGTTGAGCGCGTTAAACAGAAAATGAGGGTTCATTAAAGAAGTAAAGGCTTGCTGTTCCAGCGCGGCGGTTTGTACGCCTGCAATTTCTTTTGCTAATTTTTCTTCGCGTTTCTTTTTAAGATAGCTGTTCACCGAATAAAAGATTATTGCCTGCAATGCAACGATGGTTATAAACCAAAACCATAATGATTTCCAAAATGGCGTGGCGATATTAAACCCGACAGTAAGTATTTTATCGCTTGTGTTGCCATTCACATCTATCGCACGAACCTGTACAATGTGTTTTCCGCTGTTTAGCTCAATGGTTAAAATATTTTCATCCAGGTCTATCCAGTTCCTGTTTCTATCCAGCGTGTATTGCAGGTTTTTAAAATGGCCGCTTAGCTCAATGCCCGCAAACTGCATTTGTATATTTTGCTGGTTGTATGAAAGTGTATATTTATCAGCAATAATCGTATCCCGCTGGTTAATGGTTATGCCTGTTAATTGTACAGGTATATTAAATTTAGCGATGGATATATTGGCGGGAATAATAGAGATACCATCGGCAGTAACAGCATAAACAGTATCGTGCTGATAAAGCATTTCATTAATAACATTATTGGTTAGCCCGTCATTAACAGATAGGTTTTGAATAGTGTAACTAACCTTATTACCCTGCAACTTATAATTTATAACACTTATACCCTGGCCGGTGCCCAGCCATACCTGCCCGGGCCCTGCCGCCATTATGCTGCGCGCGTTATTATTAATGATCCCTTCTTTTTCTGTAATATGAAAAATTACTTTATCATCCTTTACCGCCACTACGCCGTCACCCGACGCAGCTACCCACAAAATGGTATCAGTTGTAGTGCATAGTGCTGTTATTCTATGGCTTAGTAGTGGATCGTTCTTTGTAAGCCCCCATGCGGTATCTTTCGCGTAATCATATTTATACAGGCCGTCAGTAGAACCATAATAAACAATACTGCCGCCCGCTTTGGCTAATGCAGTCACCCTCTTGGGAACAGAGTGTAACACGGTCGCTTTTTCAGTTATGCTGTTTAGCTTTTGTAATGCATTAACCTGTCCCACAATAATGATGCTGTCATTATAAACTACTGCTGTTTTCGCATAAAACAACTTGGCTGCCGTTGTTGTAAGTTGCCGGGAATAGTTTACATAATTACCGGCGTCGGAAAAAGTGAAAATTTTATTCTGTGACAACAGTATCTTCCGTTGCCGGAAGATAGCGCTACTTCCCCTGGAAGTAGTATTAACCTTAATTGTTTTTCTATCAGTCTCCAGTACCTGTCCATAATAATTTCCCGCAAGCAATGTGCCTTCCGCCTTACGTGCTATACTAATAAAATTTGTATTGGTAAAATTATCCGGCATAGTAATATTGTCAAACTGCTTTTTTTTATACATTGCCAATCCTTTATCAATAGTGCTTACCCATATATTCCCTTTACTATCGTTGTATAAAGCATTAGGCCCGTATTTACCGCTGATAATAAACTGCTGTTTCAGCGTTTTTTTATCAAAAACATATATTTTACCCGACATGCCATAAAAATTCAGCCAGGTATTTGTAAATCCGAAGAAGAAAATAGCTTCGGGAATGCTTATTGAATCTGCCTTGAAACGAATAGGGCCGGTGGCAATATTGCTGTAGATGAAACACTTGTTTTTGGTGGCGTTGAAATTATAAAAATTACCGTTATCAATAGCACGCAAAAAATAGTCGGCACTTTCCATTAGGAATGCACTGTCTATATTCTTTAAGCCCCTTGTTAAATATATTTTTATTTGGTATGTTTTTAGCGAGGCATTGGCCAGGTGACTGCTGCATTTTAAATATGTGCCATCGCTATTTTCTTTAATTAGAAATGTTGAGTACCCGGGCGCCGAACTATATGAAGTAAATTTTTTATCCTTGTAAACAAAACACCCTTTTTCATTAACGATCATTACGCCCCCATCCTGTAATGGATATATAAGCATTGTGGCTGTAGCTTCCCTGATCTTTGCCAAATTACTGTCTTCCTTTGCGCTGATAAACCTGTTTTGCACTTCATCAAAATAAGCGGGGCTTTGCTTAAAACAGTTTACCCAAATACGGCCATTTTTTTCTTTTGTAACAGCCAGTACATCATTATCGGGTAACCCATCGCGGTTGGTAAACACCTGGAAATGCTTGCCGTCAAACCTTGCAACACCGGCATCTGTTGCCACCCACAAAAAGCCTTTATCATCTTCAATGCACCTGTAAACATAATTGCTGGGTAAACCATCATTTACCGTGAAGGCGGTATATTTCAATGGCTGCGCCGCGCAGTTAATAATTATGAGTAAGAAAAAAAATGAAAGAAGGGTAAAGCGCATAAGCTAAAGTTAGTTATGATAAAGCGCAATACATAATTTTTTACCGGCGTTACTTGCCAAACATCAAACTGGCTACCTTCATTTTTTCAAGAAAGAATTCCAGTTGCCTGCGGCTGATACTCCACTGGTTGCCGTCAGCCATTTTTACAATGCCCCCATCGGTTGTACTGTATTCTTTTATATACTTCAGGTTTATGATGTATGATTTATGTATCCTTACAAACTGGTTTTCATCCAGTAATTCTTCAAAATCCTTCAACGTTTTACTTATCACAAGCTTTTGCATATCTTTCATGTGAATGATGGAGTAGTTGCTGTCGGCCTGCAGCGATACTATATCATCAATCTCAATAAAATTAATACTGCCTAACTGGGGCAATGCAATTTTTTGAGGAGGCACTTTTTTATTAACCGTTTGCAAAAGATGTTTTAACAGCTGCTGATTCTGTTCGGCAGCAACAGGGCTGTTTAGCAGGCGTTTTACTTTTTCAACCGCTTTTTGCAGTTCATCAATATTAACCGGCTTTAAAATATAATCCACTGCGCTTGCCTTAATGGCCTGCAGGGCATACTCGTTATATGCCGTTACAAAAACCACTTTAAAATCCTGTGATGTAAGGCTGCTTAAAAATTGGAAACCATTTTCACCGGGCATGTTTATATCAAGAAAAACCACATCGGCATTATTATGCTGCAGCCAGTTTCTCGCCTGTTGCGCATTTTTAGCCATGCCTGCCACTTCAACACCTTCGCAATCGTTTTGCAGCATAAATTGTAAGATGTTAAGGTTATTCTCTTCATCATCTATCAATAACGCTTTTAAAGGCATACAATTTTTAATTTCACCAATAAAAGTAATCTATACGAATGAAAAACAGCGTGCTTAATGAGTAATATGCGGTTTTGGCTGCGTGCTGTTACAAATACGTGAGCGAACGGTAAAAGAAAAAAGCAGTGCAAACAGCGTTTTAAATAGCTGTATTGATTGCCCCGCCTTTTATTTTGTCCGTTTCAATTTAAAAAAGTTACAAAAGCAAAGATATTGTACAACATTTGCTGCAAAGTGCCGGTTGTAAAAAACCGACCGGCACCAAGAGACTATTTAAAATTTTATTCAAAAAATAAATTCCGCAATTGCGGGGGCACTCGCACCTTCTTCAATTAACCCCAGCTTTAAAGCTGGGGGTTGTATAAAATCACGGGCATTGGCTTTAGCCAAAGTGTATTTTAGGCAACATAAGGTATTTATTTTTTAAATTTTAAACAGCTTCTAAGGATAAAATTTTCATTTTAAAATGATATCAAAAAAAACAATAAAAAAACTTTGCGTGGTAGCCGCCTACACATCGCCCGTTATCAGTGCATTGATGATAACACCCATATTTATTTATATTGGGGAGTCATTAAGCGGCTATTTTTTAGCATTGGCATTGATCATGTTTTTAGTATTGGTAATGTGGACGGTGAACATTTTGTTTACTTGGATCATTAGCAAACAAAAAGTGAAATATAATTCGGTAAAATATGTATTGAGTTATTTCATTTGCGTAGTACTAACCTTAGTTGTTGTGCAGATGATGTTTCATGGACTTACACAAGCAACGGACAACGCCCATGGCAAAACGTTTCACTTTCATTTGATTGTTTTTTTCGCAATAAATACAGTTATCCTCATCCTGCAGGACCTTGTATTGGTAAAGGAAAAAAATACTGAGATAGAACTGGAAAATGCCCGCTTAAAAATGAAAAACATGGAAGCCGCAAACCAGCAGCTAAAGCACCAGGTGCAACCGCATTTTTTATTCAATTCGTTAAGCACGTTAAAGGCGTTGATAAAAAATTCGCCGCAAAGCGCGGAAGAATACCTTGTAAAGCTGTCTGATTTTTTAAGGTTCTCCATCTCTTCCCGTGAATTGGATACCGTAAAGGTTGCCGAAGAATTAAAGCTTTGTGTTGACTATTTGGCGATGCAAAAGATACGTTTTGGCGAAGCACTCAGGTTTGCTATACAAGTGCCCGATGGAATTAAAGAAGGCTATCAGTTACCTATATTCTCACTTCAAATGTTGGCAGAGAATGCCATAAAACATAATACTCTTACTGCGGAAGCGCCATTGTACATTGATATTACTTATAATAACGGAACAATTACAGTAAGCAATAATTTGCAGCCAAATTTTGACATAGAAAATTCAGGAGGATCTGGATTAGCTAACCTGGAGGAGCGTTACAGGATTTTATCAGGCGAAGGTATATTGATTGAAAAAACCGGTAATAAATTTTCAGTAAGCATAAAGGTATTGGGATATGAAAATAGTAATAATAGAGGATGAGCAGCTTACTGCTAAAGACCTGGCTGAAAGTATTGTAAATGCTGACGCCGGGGCGCAAATTATTGCCACGCTGTCTTCCGTTAAGGAAGCCATTGCTTATTTTAAGGAGAACACAGAACCTGATCTTATTTTCAGCGATATACAATTAGGCGATGGGCTTAGCTTTAAAATTTTTGATACCATTGGCACACATATCCCCGTAATATTTTGCACTGCCTTTGACGAATATGCCCTGAATGCATTTAAGGTGGCGGGCATTGATTATATTTTAAAACCCTTTACGGTTAAAACCATAAGTGCGGCAATTTCAAAATATAGAAGCTTACAGAACAGGTTTGCAAAAACAGTTTCGTCCTATGAAGATTTTGGCAGAACAATAGAAGGCTTGAAGAAACAAAAGCAAAACACGATCTTAGTTTTTTATAAAGACAAGATACTTCCTGTTAAGATGGAAGATATCGCCATGTTCTACCTGCAAAATGAAATTGCACACTTACTCACTTTTAATAAACAGCAATATTTTATTAATGAGAACCTTGAGGACCTGGAAAAGATTTCCTCACCCGAATTTTACCGCGTAAACAGGCAGTACCTGGTAAACAAAAAAGCCATTAAGGATATTTCAAAATACTTTGGCAGAAAATTGCTGGTCAACCTAAACATTCCCTTCAACGAAAAAATAACCGTTAGTAAAGAAAAGTCCAATCATTTTTTAACATGGTTATCCGGCAATTAATTTCTTCAGTGACGGTTTAGCCTGCATTTTGTCCGCTTCACAACTAAACCATTTTATGCAGCTTGTTAACCTTTTTACATTTGGTGAGTTATTATTTTATCACATGTAAATCAACAAAAATGAAAACAAAACTCATTGTTATCTCAACGGCAGCACTGCTTGCAGTTGGTATCGGGTTTCATCTTTCAGGGCATTGCCCGCTGAACCATTCAGGCACTGCAAACCACACTGTCGTTTCAACTGCAACTGTCAACCGTTAGCAGGTAACTAATACCACAGATTTTAAACAACACGCGTCCTTCTCCATAATCTCGTCGGGCCCTTCTCCGCGAGAAGAAGCCCGCCCGGATGACTGGTCGGGCGGGGGTAGGGGATGAGGCGACAAGGCAACAGAGTTAAATTAATGTCTGATGGTATAAGCAGTAAAGAAAGATCAGGCACAGGCATTCCGCATAAACGGAACCTGTGCTTTTTTTATTCTTACGTTTCCAGGTTTTCAAATTTATATATTTCCAAATTTGTTATATTGGCAGTAAATAACACACATGAAAAAGCTGCTATTGCTTGCTGCATTAACCATCGTAATTACATCATTTAGCAAGAAAGATATTAGCTGGGTGGCCATTGGCGACTCCATCACTTATTTAAATGAACACCCCGATGAGGCAGGCAACCGGATAACCAAAGGCTATATGACAAGGGTAGTGGAAAAATTGCCTTATATACATTACGACAACCAGGGCTATAATGGGTGGACGTCAGGTGGTATTGCAGATGCCATAGAAAAACTGCCTTTTAAAAAAGCAGATGTGTATTCCATATTCCTCGGCACTAACGATTGGTGGCAGGGCCGGCCGATAGGCGTGCTGACAGATTATGAGAACAATGCAGGCAACAAAACGGTATATGGCTCATTCCGCATTATTATCAACAAATTGCGCAGCCTTAACAGCGATGCTAAAATTATTTTGATAACACCTATGCAACGCGCCGATTTTGTTTATCTAACGAATTTTAAAAACAATGCTTACGGTAGTTATAAAGATAAGAAAGGCCAAACGCTGGAACAGTTTGCCAACGCAATAACAGCCATTGGTAACTATGAACATTTTGTAGTGGTTGACCTGTACCATGCAAAAAAGCTGGCGTTGCCAAACCTCGTTAACTTTAAGCACCTGAAAGACCCCAAAACAGGTGAGTATAAAAATTATCCCTATCCTTCGTTTATTGATGTGCCATTTAACCCGCAAACGGATGAGTACCCATATCCTCCTGATGCAGTCAATATCACTTACGATGGCCTGCACCCGTCAGATAAAGGTTATACTATTATTGCACGTATGCTGGTAAAAGTGATGAAGAAGTATTGAAGATCATCTATCCCAACTTCTTTACGCCAAGCCCAGGTAAGCCATTGGTAAGCATGCAGCCGTCTTTTAAAATAAAGCCGCCTTCTACCAGGTCTTTGCTGATGTCAAAGCTGCCGTCAAGATCAAGATATCGGGTATTGCTGCAACTGTAAGCGGCATGCAGCGCGGCGGTAATGCTCACGATGCTTTCATCGTTACATCCCCAGAATAGGTTTATGCCCGCATACTTCGCAATTATTGCAATTTCCTTTGCGCCCGTGATGCCCCCGCACTTCATCAGCTTGATGTTATACACGCCATAGGGCGGGGGAGGATGCGTTAATTGCAAAGCGGATGTGGCATTCAGCAGGCTTTCATCAGCCACTAATAATTTATTATCTGCTGCGTCAAGGCCTCTTAGTTCATCATCCGTTCCAACTTTTAACGGTTGCTCAATTAATTCAACACCGCAAGTTTTGGTGCTTTGTATAAACTGTTTCAGTTGTTGCAAAGTATAGCCCTGGTTGGCATCAACGCGAATACGCATTTTGCCGTTAAAATGTTCTGTGAGTTTGTGTACCCGTTCAATGTCCTGATCAACCTCAAGCCCTGTTTTTATTTTCAATATTTTAAAGCCAAGCGAGTAATAGCCTTTCGCTTCTTCCAGCATAGCTGCCGTATCTTTTATGCCCAGTGTAACAGAGGTAGGCAGGCTTTCCACCTTCCTCCCCAAATAATCAACCACGGGAATACCAATGTATTGGCAAAACAAATCGTGCAGTGCAATGTCAATAGCAGCAAGTGTTCCGGGCAGTTTGGGGAAATGTTCTGCAGCGGCATTTATCAATTGGTTAAAGCTGCGTATGTCCTTACCTGTCCATTCATCTAAGTAACCCGATTGAAGGTTTGCAAGTGTTACTTCCGGCGTTTCGCCCACCACATCGGCAAATGGGTTGGAAGAGCCATAACCCGTTAACCCATTCTCCAGCGTTACTTCCAAAAAAACAATCTCTGCATCCGATATAGTTTTATATGCGATGGTATATGTTTTGGTGAGCGGCAATTTCTCCAACCACGCGCGTACTGATCTTATTTTCATACAGCTATTTAATGAGTGAGCGTATAACCGGCACCACTTTCTCCACGCCCTGCTGCAGCGGCAATAGTATCGGTATGTTTAATGACGATTCGTATTTTTTTTGATATTCAAGCGCCTCTTCCATCGTGCAATCTTCCGTGTTTAATGCAAGTGCTATCACTTTTGAGCCATACGCTTGTATCAGCGCTATCTCCGATTCAACCGGCGGTATCCTGCCCCATTCCGGCAGGTGATCGTAGTACTGCCGCTTAGGCGCGTGAACAAGGATAGTATGTTTTGCATTGCCAGACACCAATAGCTCCGAACCACAGGGCCCGCTTGGGTTGCGCAGGGCGCTCTGGCCTTCCAGCAATATTACCGATGGTTTTTCCTGTTGCCAGCACGATACAATAGCATGCTCCAGTTCACCCGAGATAAAATCGTTCAGTGTGCTATCAAAAATAAACCCGTATTTGCCACCCTGCAGCCAGCCCGTTTGCCCGGTATAGATCATCTGCGCCGGTATGCCTGCTGCATCGCAAGCCTGCTTAACCATGCGGCAGGTGGTGCGTTTACCCATCGCGCAGTCCATGCCCATTACGGCGATGATAGGTGCAGTTACATTATAAATTAACGCATCCCAAAAATGCAAATCCCCGCGACGCTTGGGCTTGCGTACATCAATCAATTCAACACCGTATTCAGCGGCCAATGCAACTATCTGCGGCTTTTCGCTTAAATATTCGTGCAGGCCATTCACCAATGAAATTTTATGTTTGATGCACTCTTCTAATATCACCAAAAAATCGGGCGGCAGGCGGCCGCCAACGGTTGCCACGCCAATAATGCAATAGTTAATGGCGCCCAGTTTTTCAACGGCCTCTGCAACGGTTGCCAGCACGGGAATATTACGGTTTACACCATCCAGCACCTCGCCTGCGTCGAGGCCTGCAAATACAGGATCAAGCACACCAATAATATCAAAGCGTTCGGTGCCGCGTATAAGGCCATGCGCCGTTTTTGCCTCAACTTGTTGCAATAAACCATTGGTTAAAACAATCGCGGTTGGTAATGACATGTATGTTTTTGAGGCAGGAAGATAGATATAAAAATCATAAATCCACCACATAGGCGCATAGGCCACACAGGTACACATAGGACTTTTACATTAAAACCTCGTAAGATTGAAATTCTCTGTGCCCCTATGTTTTCTTATATGCCTATGTGGTGAAAAACCTTCCAGCAGCACAACAGTGCGACGCAACGATGATGCCATGAAATGCAGTTGCTGGTAACAAAAAAATCTATGTGCCCCTATGTTTTCTTATATGCTTATGTGGTGAAAAAACCTATGTGGTGAAAGCCGGGTACAAAAATCTATGTGCCCCTATGTTTTCTATGTTTCTATGTGGTAAAAAATCTATGTGGTAAAAAACTCAAATTAGCATCTTACCTTGCAACTATGAAATACACGCGCATGCCCATAGAAGTTGAAAGCCCTGAAAGCCTTGGCTACAACACCATTGAATGTAACCTTGCCGAGAGCAGTGTGCGCGATGTGCTGTTTAAACACCTGCAAATAAACCTTGATGAACTCGTAATATGCTACGGCGACCATATTGGCAAACCCGAACTTCGCGCATTAATTGCCGCAGAATTTACCGGCATACATGCCGATGATGTTTTGTTAACCATTGGCGCAGCGGGGGCGCTGTTTGTTATTCATTCGTCGTTGCTGGCAGCGGGCGATCATATAATTGTAGTGCGGCCCAACTATGCGGTTAATATTGAAACGCCAAAAGCGATAGGCTGCTCAATAAGTTATATTGATTTGCAGTTTGAGAACAGTTATGCACTAGATATTGAAGCCGTGAGAGCTGCCCTTACACCTTCAACAAAATTAATCAGCATCACTACGCCGCATAACCCCACCGGCACTGTGGTGGATGAAAAAACATTGGCTGCTTTATGCACGTTGGCAGAAGAATATGGTTGTTATTTATTGGTGGATGAAACCTACCGCGAACTTTCGTTTGCTGTGCCAACGCCTTTGGCAGCAGGCATCAGCAACAGGGCCATCAGCGTATCGTCTGTGTCAAAAGCGTATGGAATACCGGGCATACGGCTGGGATGGATAATAACAAAAGAGGCGGCCCTGCAACAACTTTTTTTGGCGGCAAAAGAGCAGGGGCATATTTGTAATTCCGTGGTGGATGAAGAAATATGCTACCAATACCTGTTAAAAAAAGAAAGCTATTTTACTGCAATAAAAAAAGAAGTACAATATTGTTTTAATCATTTGGAGCAATGGATGGATAACCATGCATATCTCGAATGGGCAAAGCCTTCTGGTGGGGTGGTTTGCTTTCCGCGTTTCAGGAGAGGCGTGGAGATTGATACAGAAAAATTTTATAACATTTTATTAAATCGCTATAAAACTTATGTAGGCCCCGGCCATTGGTTTGAACAAAGCAAACGCAGTTTTCGCCTCGGCTTTGGCTGGGAAACAAGAGAAGCATTTGTAAAAGGATTGCAAAATATAGATAAGGCGATTGAGGAGAGTTTAGGCGTCGGATAGAAGGGTTATAAACACCGATGGGCACAAGCTTTATCAGCCGCGCCTACCAGAAAAATTCTATCGAAGAGTAAAGTAGTTTCATTATAACGTTTTGTTGTTTATGAAGAGTTGCTGCGCCTGTATAGCTTAACAGTTGCTAACGAGAACAACATATTTAAAACCTTCTTTTAATTCAGAACCGTTGATAAGAAACTTGATTGTTTTTTGTATTAACTTTTTCATATAAAGTGTTTTTATACATATAAGATAGCACACGAAATAAAAAGTTTAACCGCGGTTTAATTGCACGCGGGGATTAACATTTTATTGGAGAAAAAGAGGTGAGGTGTTAAGAAGAATAAAAAGAGTTAAACCTGTTAGAAAAAAAATCTTCACGCCCCAACCCTGCAAGGGTTTCGTGTTTATAGTAACAACACAAGTGTAGGTATCTCGGCTCCTTCGGAGCCGCGTAAAAATTCGCACGGTTCCATGCAGCACTGAGCATTACGAACCATTTGATTAAACCTGTTAAAAAAAATCTTCCCGCCCCCAACCCTGTAAGGGTTTCGTGTTTATAGTAACAATATAGCTGTTGATATCACGGCTCCTTCGGAGCCGCGTAAAAGCTTCCCACGATGCCACGCGGCATAGAGCATTACTAACTTAATGGATAAACCTGTTAAAAAAAATCTTCCCGCCCCTAACCCTGTAAGGGTTTCGTGTTTATAGTAACAATACGGTTGTAGGGTATCTCGGCTCCGAAGGAGCCCCGCAAAATTCGCGCTGTAAGAGCCGTACGCTGCAAAACGGCATCCGAAAAAGGGCGTTAAGAAAATTTGGTTGAGAAGCGTAAAAATGAAATCCGACTACTACTGCCTGGCTTTATTCTCATTTCAAAAGTCCTATTGCAGCATGGCAATATTTCAGGCTGGAACTATTTCATTTTAGCTTCGAAAGCAAATTTTTAGCCTTTTTTCGGGAGCCTTGACCTTTTGTTACTTTTGGGTCAAGCCAAAAGTAAA
>JABDFW010000044.1:0-1023 GCA_013286305.1 Bacteroidota bacterium | reverse complement strand
GCTGGAACTATTTCATTTTAGCTTCGAAAGCAAATTTTTAGCCTTTTTTCGGGAGCCTTGACCTTTTGTTACTTTTGGGTCAAGCCAAAAGTAAATCAGAACAACATCTTCGCTAAAAGCCCTCCCAGCAATAGTTTCAGCAACTTTAGGAAAAATATTGTTTGACGCATTTTGCGCTAAGGGGACGATGCCATGCAGCACCCAGCATTACGAACCATTTGATTAAACCTGCTAAAAAATCTTCATGCCCCCAACCCTGTAAGGGTTTCGTGTTTATAGTAACAATACGTTGTAAATATCACGGCTCCTTCGGAGCCGCGTAAAGGTTTGCATGCTCCCAAAAATTTATATCCCACCTTGCCTTTTCACTTATCCTTCTTGCTCTCCCCGTACTCTAAATTTAAACCAGTCCCCTCATAAGGCGCCTCAGTCGGATGCGGTCACGACCATAGGTCGGGATTTTTTCGACGGGTTCCCCTCGTCGAAAAAAAGAAGCCGGGTGCAGCGCCGATGAGGGGACGATGCCATGCGGCATTGAGCATTACGAACTATTTATTTAAACCCTGTTGGAAAAAACCTTCCCGCCCCCAACCCTGTAAGGGTTTCGTGTTTATAGCAACAGTACAGTTGTACATATCACGGCTCATTCGGAGCCGCGTAAAAGCTTCGCACGATGCCATGCGGCATAGAGCATTACGAACTTAATGGATAAACCTGTTAAAAAAAATCTTCCCGCCCCTAACCCTGTAAGGGTTTCGTGTTTATAGTAACAATATAGCTGTTGATATCACGGCTCCTTCGGAGCCGCGTAAAAGCTTCCCACGATGCCATGCGGCACTGAGCATTACGAACCATTTGATTAAACCTGCTAAAAAAATCTTCATGCCCCCAACCCTGTAAGGGTTTCGTGTGTATAGTAACAATACGTTGTAAATATCACGGCTCCTTCGGAGCCGCGTAAAATTCGCGCTGTAAGAGCCGCACGCTGCTCAAACGGCATCCGAAAAAAGGTGTTAAGAAAAT
>JABDFW010000043.1 GCA_013286305.1 Bacteroidota bacterium | reverse complement strand
CCTAACATAGAGGCTGACTTCACCTATGCCATGAATAACCTGCCAACCTCACAATCCGATGTTGGCCGTGCAAATAAATATGCTGCTGAAGCATTTTTGGCAAAAGCATATATGTTCGAAAGCAAGTTTGCTGCGGCAAAACCTTTGCTGGCAGATCTGATATCCGAGGGTGTAACACCCAACGGGCTTAAATACAAGCTAATAAACTTTGCCGATAACTTTAATCCTGCCACAAACCATGGCACTGATGCGGAGTCTATTTTCTCCTGCCAGATGTCAGTAAACGATGGTTCCGGCGCGGCTAATGCCAATGCAGGCGATGTATTGAATTTCCCTTACAGCGCTACCTCGCCAGGTACCTGTTGCGGATTTTACCCGCCATCTTTCAGCCTGGTGAATGCATTTAAAACAGACCCTGAAACAGGGCTTCCTGATCCTGACCACTATAATGATGTGGACATGAAGAACGACCAGGGCCTATCAGATACTGATCCTTATACACCATATACAGGAACAGTTGACCCACGTTTAGACTGGACAGCAGGCAGAAGGGGTATTCCTTTCCTTGATTGGGGTATCATGCCGGGCAAAAGCTGGATACGTAACCAGGGAAGTGCAGGTCCTTATGTACCAATGAAGAACTCTTATTACCAGGCTGAGGCCGGCGTAGATACAGATAAATCTTCCTGGACAAGTGGTTATACTTCGAACAACTACTCCTTTATCCGTTTTGCAGACGTACTGTTATGGGCTGCAGAAGTAGAAGTACAGGTAGGTAGCTTAGACCAGGCACAGACTTATGTAAACATGGTAAGGAACAGGGCTGCTGACCCCACAGGATGGGTAAAAGCATTACCCGGCGGCGCAAACTACAATGGATATGCTGCTAACTATTTTATAAAACCTTACCCTGAAGGATATTTTACTTCAGCAGGCCAATCAAGATCTATGACGCTGGTACAATTTGAAAGAAGGCTTGAACTGGCAATGGAAGGCCACCGTTTCTTCGACCTTGTACGTTGGGGCATAGCAGACGTAGCATTAAATGCTTACGTTGCGCATGAAACAACCGTATCTGGTTATGTACTGTTAAATGGTGCTAAATTTACCAAGGGTAAAGCGGAATACTTTGCTATACCTCAATCAGAAATAGATGGAAGTACAATAGCGGGTAAACCAACACTAACACAAAACCCAGGCTATTAATTTTCTTCTTATATCGTTAGTAAAAAGCCGCGCAATCAGCGCGGCTTTTTTTTGCCAATAAATAAGGTGGTATAATTCTTATCTTAAATAGCCGGCAGGATGGCTTGCCGCACACAGCTTATGGCTGCAAATACGGTTTCCTAAAATCAAGTCAAATAAATTTTAATGTCTTATTAGCATACCCACGGTTTTATTTTGCTGCAGTATGATATTTATTTTTGTATGTTAGCAAAGAAATTAACTGCGGGTGAAAGCGCATCCAAAAAAACCGGAAGCAACATGCTGTATTAACAGTTTGAAATTTATTTGAATGGCAGCGGGCGCTGTGCATGTTAATTAATCGTTTTTCTTTGCAATAGTCCTAAATTATGTTTTATGAAGCTTGTTCGGTATTTCGCATTGCTTTTGTTTCTCATGTTTTATATTCTTCTTACCCAATCGTGCAAGAAAAAAACATTGTTTGAGCAGATTTCATCAAGTCATTCAGGCATACATTTCGTTAATGAAATAAAAGAAACAGATTCTGTAAATGTTCTTGATATCTCCAACATCTACAACGGCGGCGGTGTAGGTATTGGAGACTTTAATAACGATGGCTTACAGGATATCTATTTTACGGGTAATAAGGTGCCTAATAAATTATACCTGAATAAAGGCAATCTTAAATTTGAAGATATTACTGATGAGGCCGGCGTTGGGGGAAACGGTGAGTGGTGCCGCGGTGTTAGTGTTGTTGACATTAACAACGACGGTTGGCCGGATATATACGTTTGTGCAACTATTTTAACCGATGGAAAAAGGCGGCAAAACCTGCTATATATAAATCAGGGCGCTGATAAAAACGGTGTCCCTCATTTTAAAGAAATGGCCGCCGAGTATGGGTTAAACGATACTTCTTTTTCTACGATGGCCGCGTTTTTTGATTACGACAACGACGGTGATCTTGATATGTATCTTGCCGTAAATGAGATTGTAGATCCAAGCCGGCCTAATACTTATCACAAAGCAGTTCAGGACGGCTCATTGCGCAGCACAGGCCGCCTTTACAGGAACGACTGGAACGCAACATTAAAACATCCGGTATTTACGGATGTAACAAAGCAGGCAGGCGTTGCATTTGAGGGCTACGCGCACTCAATAAACATAACTGACATAAATAAAGATGGCTGGAAAGATATTTACGTAACCAATGATTATTTGCCAAATGACCTGTTGTTTATTAATAACCACGACGGAACTTTTACAAACGAAACGGCTACTTACTTTAAACATACTTCTACCAACGCGATGGGCAACGACGTAACCGATATTAATAACGACGGTTTGGTTGATGTGGTAGCACTTGACATGAACCCGCAGGACAACTATCGCAAAAAAATGATGATGAACCCCAACAACTATCAAACATATTTAAACAATGAATTTTATGGTTATCAATATCAATATGTAAGAAACACCCTGCAGTTAAACCAGGGGCCAAGGATAAGCAGCAAAGATTCTATTGGCGCCCCAATGTTTAGTGAGATAGCTTTTTTGAGCGGTATTGCAGAAACGGATTGGAGTTGGACACCGCTTGTTGCAGATTTTGATAATGATAGTTATCGTGATATTGTGATAACAAACGGGTTTCCTAAAGATGTGACAGATCATGATTTTATCTCATTTAGAAACCATGCCATGATGATAGCCAGCAAACATGAGATGCTGGCCCAAATACCCGAAGTAAAGCTTAATAAATATGCTTTTCATAATAACGGCGACCTTACTTTTTCAAACGTAACAGATGATTGGGGCGTAAATATCCCTGCATTTTCCAATGGTGCAGCTTATGCAGATTTTGATAACGACGGCGACCTGGATATTGTGGTAAATAATATTAATGACGAGGCGATGCTTTTTAAAAACATGACCTCAGAAACCAGGAAAGGACAGGTACATTATCTTCACATAAACTTCTCTGCAGAATCGCCTAACGTAAATGGGCTCGGCGCCTGGGTTGAGTTACATTATGATCATGGTAAACAGCAGGTATTTGAGAACACCCCTTACAGGGGCTACCTTTCAACAAACCAGTTAGGTGCACATTTTGGCCTTGGAAGCGTAACAAACATAGATTCAGTTTTAGTGAGATGGCCTGACGGTAAACAGCAACTGCTTAAAAATGTAAAAACTGACCAGGTGATAACCGTAAAACATAAGGATGCAAATGAAACCTATACCTGGGCACAGCCCGCCATTGCTGCAAAAACTTTATTTAAGGAGGTGTCAGATTCTGTTAAGGCCAATATTGTACATAAAGAAGATGATTATATTGATTTTAATATTCAAAAATTATTGCCTCATAAATTAAGTGACTACGGCCCAGGCCTTGCGGCGGGCGATATAAATGGCGATGGGCTTGATGACCTGGTAATGGGGGGCTCTTTTGGATACAGTACACAAATATTAACACAGCAATCAAACGGCACCTTTTTAAATAAACAGTTATTACCAAATGCCAGCCATGGCACAAAACCCGGGCAGGATATGGGTTTACTGCTTTTTGATGCAGATAACGATGGCGACCTTGACCTTTATATTAGTACAGGGGGCTATAACAACCCCGCAGGCACAAAGGCTTACCAGGACAGGCTTTACCTGAACGATGGCAAGGGTAATTTTGTTTACGACTCGTTGGCATTGCCGGCCAACTATACCAGCAAATCCTGCGTGCGGGCGGTTGACTTTGACAATGATGGTAAGCTCGACCTTTTTGTGGCCGGCCGCTGTGTGCCCGGTAAATACCCGCAGCCGGTTTCGTGCAGTATTTACAGGAATGATTCAAAAAATGGCAAAGTTGTTTTTACCGACGTAACAGCCTCCGTTGCCCCCGGGCTAAAGGATATTGGAATGACCTGTGATGCGATATGGACTGACTTTGACAATGATGGCTGGACTGACCTTATTGTTGTTGGAGAATTTATGCCGGTTAAATTTTTTAAGAATAATCACGGTAAGCTTGAATTGATGCATACCGACTTAGACAATCAATCAGGCTGGTGGAACAGTATAGTTGCCGGTGATTTTGATAATGACGGCAATATGGATTACATAGTGGGCAACGTTGGCCAGAATTCGTTTTACAGGCCTTCTGATAAATATCCCGTGCGTGTGTATGCGAAGGATTTTGATAATAATGGCATATACGATGCATTGCCGACCATGTACCTGCCAACATCGGCCGCCGATACTTCGATGAAAGAATATCCCGCCCAGTTAAGGGATGACGAAATAAAACAGATGGTAGAATTCCGCCGGAAATTCCCTGGCTATAAGTCTTATGCAACCGCAACCATAGATCAATTGTTAACTCCTGAAGAGTTAAAGGGCGCACTTGTTTTATCGGCCAATAATTTTAAAAGCTGTTATATTCATAATGACGGGAAGGGGCATTTTACAATGATACCTTTACCGGTACAGGCGCAATTCTCCAGCCTGTTTGGTATGGTGGCCGAGGATGTTGACGGGGATGGCAATCTTGATGTAGTGATCAATGGAAATGATTACGGCACAGAGGTTAGCGTGGGCAGGTATGATGCGCTTAACGGGCTTGTACTTAAAGGAGATGGTAAAGGAGGCTTTACACCACTATCTATTTTACAAAGTGGTATTTTTATACCGGGTAATGGCAAGGCACTGGTAAAGTTTCGTAATAAAAACGGAAACTGTCTTTTAGCAGCTTCGCAAAACCGGGGCCCGTTAAAAGTTTTCTTAATGAAAGAACAAGGGGTACAAACAATTGCTGCTAAACCAGATGATGTATATGCTCTTTTAAAGCTTAAAAATGGTAAAACACGTAAAGTGGAATTTAATTATGGCTCAGGCTTTTTATCGCAATCAGCAAGATTTATAAATGTTGATGCTATGGTGCAGTCTGTTGAAATTATAAACAGCAAAGGTGAAAAGAGAATGCCAGAAATTCATTAACCTGGATTAAAAAACTATATCTTAAACCCAAGAGTAATAACTACCGTTCCGCGGTTATTGTTTATGGTAGCAAATGTGTTGGCTTTATCATTTAAGCGATAAGGAAAGTTAACATCTTTATTAAAAGTTTGTACATAACCAAAATCAATAAACAAGCCATGATTCCGGTAGCCTATTCCCCCGCCGGCCTGCAACCTGTTTGCGTGCAACTGGCTGTCGCGGTAAGGATTGCCATAGTAAGCGCCACCTAAACGAAATGCCCAGGGATCAAATTTAAGCTCGCCTCCAATGCGAAAATTAACGTTGCCTTTAAGATAATCGGACACACTTGTAGTAAGGGTATTATAGTAATCAAGCGTAGCCTGGTCGGCGTTACTGGCGTTACTTGGTGAAAATCTTGAGCCGCCATAGCCTGTATATTCAATATCTGCTGTAATAAAACCTCTTTGCATTTTTGTATTCTCAACAGCGTTAAATAAATAAGTAGCGCTTGCAATAACTTTTAAAGGCGTTTGTAGCAGGTAGTTTCTTTGCCCGGGATCTCCATTGTTAAGATTATCACTGCTCTCACTTAAAACACCGGCATATTTCTCGGTGTCAGTAGTCATAGAGGCTCTTACCTGGTCTTTAAACCAAATGAACGATGGTGAGTGAACCGCAAACCCAAAACGCAAATTATTCTGCGGTTTGTAAATAATGCCAAATTTTAAATTAAAGCCTATACCGTTGGAACGAAAATTTTCAGTAAAGGTTGAATAATTAAAGTTGTTGTTAAGGTTACCGGTTGCATCGCTTTCAGTAAAGGTCAGGTCACGGCGATAGCTAACTATAGGGATATTAATGCTTCCGCCGATATATAGCTTTTCATTAATATTGCCCGCTAAACTAATGGACACCTCATTATAGCTGCCACTGGTAACTGCATCATATTCCTGGTTAAGGCCGGTTGCCGGATTTGGAAGGGAGAAATAAGTTAACTGGCCGTTACCTGTGCTGGTATCAATAAGGTAAGTACGGTAAGCAAGCGATGAACCGAAAATATAATTTTGCTCTGCTGCTGTAGGGCTTGCCTGGTCACGGGTTAATTCTTCGAGATATTGCTCAGAGTACGAACTGTAATCATTAAGCCCTTTATAGTGTATGTGATTATCGTAATTGGCTAATTGGTTAACTGAAATAGAAAAGGCATAGCTTTTAAAAGGGCTTGATTCCCCGGCAGAACCTCCAACTACAAAACCGGTAGCTCCATAAGCAAAAGCACTATTATTGCTGCCTGTATTTGTGCCCCTGAAATTAGCAGTGTTATTGCCGAATATAAAACCCGGCGATAGTACGATTTCTCTTGTTTTATATAAGCCGATACCTGCAGGGTTCACATTATTTGAGGTAAGGTCGCCACCAATAGAACCCATTGCTCCTCCAATACTCATTGACCTTGCTGACCCGCCGGGTATAAACCATGCATTGCGCAATGCATCATCCGGAGTTTGGGCAATTGCATGAAAAGAGAACAATATAATAGAGCAACAAAAAAGAAAAGGTTTCATACAGCAAGGTTGAGGTAAAAAAATGCTTATGCAAAGCCAGTTTTGCAGGTATAAATTAAGTTAATATAATTTATTAATGGTGCGTTGGCCTGCTGCCTCCCGAACTACTTCCGGCGCTGTTGAAGCCTCCACTACGGCCACCGGCATTATTATTTGACGAACCTACGTTAAATGAACGGGGTGGGGTAGGGGTGTTGTAAGAATTGCTGTTGCTGTTATAGTTCCTGCCGGAATAATTATTGTTTTGGTAGCTGTTAATATAACGGCTGCCATTGTTATTATTGTACTGAAAATTGCGGTAAGCGGTGATGTTTGATTTGCCTGTATTTGCAAAATAAACTTTCGGGCTCCTGTACAGCACAATGGTTTGGTACGGGCTGTTCCACGATGTCCACCCATAACCAAAGCCGTATCCCCCAAATCCATAACCAAAGCCACTGTACATACCAAAAGAATATGGATTATAGAAAGGATTATAAAACGAACTCATTAGAGCAAACCTGGAGGCATCGCAACTGTAGCCATAATCGTAACGGCTGTCATTCCAATAATCATTGTCATCAATCGTTGACCATAAAGAATTATTTTGAACCTTCATCCGTAAATATTGGTCGTCGCTGTTGCTAACATAATTCTCGTATTCATCAGATCCTGAACTATTTACTTTGGCCTGCGGCGCTGAAGAATAATAAACGTCATCCGGGGTACTGGTAGCTCTATAGGAAGATGCGCAACTGCTCAATAAAGCTGCTGCAAGCAATGCAGTTATAATTTTAGTATTCATACCCAGGGTTTTAAACGTTTATAGCGCTAAGTTATTACTTTTGCTGCTCTTCAAAAAAGATATTCTGTAAGTTACAGCGAAAGCATTATAAAATATTTTTATTTGATGTTAACGTTATTGTAAAAACTAACAATTGTTATTTTGTTTTGATTTTTGCTTAAATAAAAACTATGGGTAAAGAAATTACATCGCGCGAGCAGGACTATTCGCAATGGTACAATGATCTTGTTCTTAAAAGCGGGCTTGCCGATTATAGCGCGGTTAGGGGCTGCATGGTTATAAAACCGTATGGATATGCCTTGTGGGAGAATATGCGGGATGAATTAGACAGGATGTTTAAAGAAACCGGGCATGTTAATGCATACTTCCCTTTGTTTGTGCCTAAAAGCCTGTTTGAGGCAGAAGAAAAAAATGCGGAGGGTTTTGCCAAAGAATGTGCTGTTGTAACCCATTACCGGCTTAAAAGCGATCCTGAAAGGCCCGGGAAGCTGATGGTTGACCCCGAAGCAAAATTAGAAGAAGAATTGGTAGTTCGCCCAACAAGTGAAGCCATTATCTGGAGCACATATAAAACATGGATACAATCATACCGCGATCTTCCGCTACTTATAAATCAATGGGCAAATGTGGTTAGGTGGGAAATGCGTACACGGTTATTTCTTCGTACTGCGGAGTTTTTGTGGCAGGAAGGCCATACTGCGCATGCAACTAAAGAAGAGGCTGTGCAGGAAGCGTTGCAAATGCTGGATGTGTATGCCACCTTTGCTGAAGAATGGATGGCTGTACCTGTTATAAAAGGGTTTAAAACGCCTAATGAGCGTTTTGCGGGTGCAGAGGACACTTATTGCATTGAAGCATTAATGCAGGATGGCAAGGCTTTGCAAGCCGGTACATCTCATTTTCTCGGGCAAAATTTTGCTAAGGCATTTGATGTAAAATTCAGCGACAAACAAAATAAGCTGGATTATGTATGGGCTACCAGCTGGGGTGTAAGCACCCGTTTAATTGGCGCGTTGGTAATGGCGCACAGTGACGATGATGGGTTGATACTGCCTCCAAAGATCGCGCCCATACAGGTAGTTATTGTACCGATTTATAAAGGTGAAGAACAAAAGGCACTGATTGACGAAAGAGTGAAAGAGATTGTGAAAGAACTTAAGGCTGCACACATAAAAGTAAAATACGACGATAGTGATAATAACAGGCCTGGCTGGAAATTTGCCGAATATGAAATGAAAGGAGTGCCTGTTCGTGTTGCGATAGGGGCAAGGGATCTTGAAAATAACGTTGCCGAGGTTGCAAGAAGGGATACGAAAGTTAAAATGAGTTTTAGCCTTGATGGATTAAGTACAAAAATTATTGAGCTTCTGGATGAAATTCAGCAGAATATTTATAACAAAGCAAATGCTTACAGGCAGGAACATATAACCAAAGCCGATAATTGGAATGAGTTTATGGATCTTCTTGATAAAAAAGGCGGATTCGTTTCAGCACACTGGGATGGAACTGCCGAAACTGAAGAGAAAATAAAGGAACTTTCTAAAGCAACCATCAGGTGTGTGCCATTAAATAATCAGAAGGAAGATGGCAGGTGTATTTTAACGGGTAATCCATCTATTCAAAGGGTTTTATTTGCAAGGGCTTACTAACAGCCTTACCTCCCTTTGTTTGCAATTTAACAGGCAAAATATCATACAAAATAATATTAGCTTGTTTTTCTTGTATGCTATTTGAAAAAAGCGCAACAAGAAAAACAAGCTAATACGTATTGTAAAAGAATAACGTTATCTGATATTACGGTTGCCTGGGCTTTTCCTTTTTCGGAGCAGGTTCACCTTTCTTTGCGTTTTTGGGCGCTGGCCTCTCCGCTGCTTTTGGATTGTTTGTTACAACAGGGCGGTATATAACAAGCCTGTTATTTGCAACCCTTGGTGCGCCGGGTTTAACATCATCAGCTATATTTACCTGTACTATTTTTTTGTTGGTTACCTTTTCTACTTCGGTTATCTGGGGGCCTTTATTATACACAACGTTGCGAACATTGTTGGTTACTACCGTTTTGTTATTAACTATTTTATTATTGTTGTTAATTACTGTTTTGTTATTGCTAACGTTATTAATAATGGTTACATTTTTAACGATGGTGGTGTTGCTGGCTCTGTTAACAACATATCTGTTTATGTCAGGCTTGTCAATATGCTCTTGCGGCACAAAGGTCCAACTGTTAACAGGGGGTGTCCATCTTGCAGTTATTGAAATATTTGGCGCAAGCGGGGCCCATCCATAATAGTTACCAGACCGCGCCCAGGTTACACGTGCTGGCGCCCATTCGTTGCCTGGTTTCCACAACCATCCGCTTCTCGTATCACGAAACCAGCTTCCATAGTGAAAGGCAGCCCAGCCCCATCTGTAATCAGATACCCATGTCCATCCTGCATTAGTATATACCCAATGCCCATTGGTGGAATATGGCTGAAAATCCTGTGCAACACTCGGCTGCCATACCTGGCCCTGACCGGGATAATCAATCCATTTACCATCGGAACTTAATTCGTTATGAAATTCCTGTGTTGTAACTTGTGTAGTGGGGGCAGAGGGGGTAGATTCGTCTGTGGACGAAGCATCTGATGAACTTGTTGAAGGCTGGGATGGCTCTGTTGCAGTTGAAGGGGTAGCATTATTGCCGGTGGCCATACTGCTGTCGGTTTGGCCTGCAACATTGTTACTGTCAGTTGCCGCTGTGCCGGTATTGTTTGAAGGGCCGTTACAAGCAAACAATAAGCCTGAGCCGAAAAGACAAAGGCAAATGATAATTTTCATAATTTATAAGTTTTACCTTTAGTTAGCAACTCTTATGCCTGCTTTTTAACAACTAGCCGTTTAGAGGCGTAATGTAGAAAAATTGGCACACTCAAATAAGTGTTTTTGACCCTGTTGAAATGTGGGGAATTATATTTAGGTGGTCATTTTTAAAGTACCATCCAAAAAAACTTGCTGTTTTTAATAATTTACATACCTTTGCCGCCCCAAAAAGTTCTTTTTTATAGAAATGATTGACTTTGGGAGTCCCGGTACAATCGGGACGTTAGAACCAATAAAATTGTAAAACATGGCAAAAGAGATCACAGGTTATGTGAAATTACAGGTTAAAGGTGGCCAGGCGAACCCTGCGCCCCCCGTAGGGCCTGCCCTTGGTAGTAAGGGAGTAAACATTATGGAGTTCTGCAAACAGTTTAATGCAAGAACGCAGGACAAAATGGGCAAAGTAGTTCCTGTACTTATTACCGTGTACAATGATAAATCCTTTGAATTTATCATTAAAACCGCCCCAGCCGCTGTTCAGTTAATGGAAGCCGCAAAAATCCAGAAAGGTTCTAAGGAAAGTAACCGCGCTAAAGTAGGTAAGGTAACCTGGGCACAGGTTGAAGCCATTGCTAAAGACAAAATGCCCGACCTTAATTGTTTTACCGTTGAAAGTGCAATGAAAATGGTTGCCGGAACTGCCCGCAGTTTAGGTTTAACCATAGACGGCGCAGCCCCATGGAAAAATTAATTAACTCCCTGTCTGCCGCCAGGCAGGCTTAAAACTGAACAGAAATGGCAAGTCTTACAAAAAAAAGAAAAACAGCGGAAGCTAAAATAGATAAAAACAAAGCATATTCTTTAAAAGAAGCTTCAGCTATGGTTAAAGATGTAAATACAACCAAGTTTGATGCTTCAATTGATTTGCATATACGCCTGGGCGTTGACCCCAAAAAAGCCGACCAGCAGGTACGTGGTACAGTAAGCCTGCCCCATGGAACAGGTAAAACCAAACGTGTATTGGTTTTGTGCACGCCCGACAAAGAAGCCGACGCAAAAGCCGCAGGTGCTGATTATGTTGGCCTGGATGAATTTATCCAAAAGATAGAAGGCGGATGGGTAGATGTTGATGTTATCATCGCTACACCTTCTGTTATGCCTAAAATTGGTAAACTGGGTAAAATATTAGGCCCCCGCAACCTGATGCCCAACCCAAAAACAGGTACAGTTACAAATAACGTAGCCGAAGCTGTAAATGAAGTTAAAGGCGGTAAAATTGCTTTTAAAGTTGATAAAGCAGGTATAGTTCATGCATCTATCGGAAGGGTTTCTTTTAATCCTGATAAGATTGAAGCAAACGGCCAGGAGCTTATTAATGCTATCATAAGGCTAAAGCCTTCCACAGCTAAAGGCATTTATCTTAAAGGCCTTAGCATGGCAAGCACTATGAGCCCCGGTATTTCTATTGACACAAAATCAGTACAGAACTAAGCCCTGCTGACACAGCTAAAGGCATAAACAAAGAAGCGTTATGAACAAAGAACAAAAAAATGAAGTAATTGAAGTTCTCAAAGAGAAATTCAACCAATATAGTAACTTCTACATCACCAATACTGAATCACTATCAGTAGCGCAGATAACAAAGCTGCGCCGCATTTGCTTTAACAAAAATGTAGAAATGAAGGTGGCTAAAAATACATTGATACGCAAAGCGCTTGAATCTATTGACAGCGCAAGGTATTCAGGTGTATATGAAAGCCTTAACGGCGTAACAGCCCTGCTTTTTAGTGAAAACCCTAAAGAGCCCGCATTGCTCATAAGTTCTTTCCGTAAGGAATTAAAAAGTGAAAAGCCCGTATTAAAAGCAGCGTATATTGACAGCAGCATATTTGTTGGCAACGACCAGCTTGAAACGCTTTCTACCCTTAAAAGCAAGAGCGACCTTATTGGCGAGATCATTGGCTTATTACAATCACCCGCCAAGAATGTTATCAGCGGCTTAAATGCAGGCAGCAAATTGGCAGGCATTATAAAAGCGCTGGAAACAAGGCTGGAAGCAGCCACAGCAGAGTAATTGGAAATAAAGTAATTTGAAAATTTGAAAATGTATATAGTACTCACAATTTTCAAATTGGTACACTTTCAAATTTTCAAATTAATATTAAAATATTAACCCGGCCTGGGGGTTAAATACAAACAAATTTTTTTAAACATTCCGCCGGAGCGCAGGCAATGAAGGCGGGAAAAATTTGACAATTATGGCAGACTTAAAAGTATTTGCAGAACAATTAGTTAACTTAACAGTAAAAGAAGTTAACGAATTAGCTAAAATTTTAAAAGAAGAGTACGGTATTGAACCCGCTGCTGCTGCTGTTTCAGTAGCTGCTGCCGGCCCGGCTGCAGGCGGTGGCGCCCCTGAACCAGAAGCTAAAACTGCTTTTGATGTAATTTTAAAGAGCGGTGGTGCTAACAAACTGCAGGTAGTAAAGATTGTTAAAGATCTTACCGGCCTTGGTTTGAAAGAAGCTAAAGACCTGGTAGATGGTGCTCCTAAACCTATTAAGGAGGGTGTACCCAAAGCTGAAGCTGATAGTTTAGCCGCTAAGCTTAAAGAAGCCGGCGCTGACGTTGAGATCAAATAATCAGTTGATACTTCTTATTAAAAATCCCGTTTTCAATAACTGAAAACGGGATTTTTTTTTGTGTGTATATGGGTATAAAAGATCACACATTTTACTATTCCTGTAAATGTTATTGCAAAAGCACCATTTGTTTAGTGGCTATTTTTTTTCCGTCAACAACCAGGGTATAAAAATAGTTACCGCTTGCAAGCTCGCCGCCGTAAATAGTTGTTTGGCCTGCCCCCTTGCTGCTTAAAGAATAATACTTTAATACCTGCCCGCTTACACTGGTTACGATCATTTGCGCATTTTGCGTTGTTGACGGAATATAGTAGCGGATAATGGTGTTATTGTTAAATGGGTTAGGCGCATTTTGCTCAAGCTTTGCAGCATCGCCTGCAGTAATGGATTGCGGGTTTACCAAAGCAGATTGATTTGCGTTAAAGCAACATGCCTCCTGTGCTGTTTTCAATTCGTTTAGCTGGCTTCTTAAATCAGACAACTGGGAAAGCACATCTGTTAAGGTTGATTTAAGTGCGCTATTATCTGTTTTAAGCGAATCATTTTGACTGGATAATTCCTGCACTGCTTTTACTAACGGCACCACAAATTCTGAATAGCGTAATCCGTAAAAATCGTTGCTGTTCTTTGGTGCATCAACGCCATCAAAATCATAACCCATATCCTTTGCTGTTTTTTCTACTTCCTGTGCCACAAAGCCTGTTGATACAATTTTTTCCCGTGCTGCAATCGCTTCATCTTGCTGTTGCGCCAGTGATGGATCAGCTTTAGCAGCAGTAGCCTGCTGGTCGCCTTTAGAGGTTGCCATTGATTGTTTTAAGTAGTTATTTATGCCCTTAATATCAAGATTGTAGGTTACAGGCCGTAGTTTTTTAATAAAGGCAAGGCCAGGAACATTTTCTTTTATGTTCTTTTTAAAACGACCATCACTAAGGTTTGTCCATGCCGTGTATCCCCCTATGCTTGTAACGGTATTGTCTCCAATGCGCACCTGGTTGCTCGCGGTGCCCACGGCGTTGCTGCCTATTACAGTGGTATTATTAAAATTATTGGCGCTTACATTGGCATAAAACCCCAAAGCGGTATTATAGTTGCCGGTTGAATTAGAATAAAGTGCATAATTACCCATGCCAACATTACGTTCACCGCTGCTGTTTATATATAACGAGTGTGCCCCATAAGCCGCATTATAGGTTCCGGTAGTGTTGGTTCCCATCGAAACATATCCATATGCAGTATTAAAATAGCCTGTACTGTTGCCTCCAAGCGCCCCTGAACCTGTGGCCGTATTAAAATCACCTATTGTAGTTAATCCCATTGCTGAATACCCTATTGCAGTATTATTTCCTGCGGCAGTGTTTAAGTAAAGGGCGTGGTAACCAACGGCAACGTCCTGGTAGCCACCGGTATTACTAAACATAGCTTTTGAACCGAGCGCAGTATTTTGATTTCCTGTCCCGGCGGCGTTTTGACTATATAATGCCGAATCACCTACCGCCACACAATTACCGGCAGAGTCATTAAGATACATTGCACTTGTGCCTATTGCAACATTAGAATAACCGGTTTTATTATTATAAAGAGCATACGAGCCATTGGCTGTATTGTTTGCGCCCGTAGTATTAAAATACATAGCCCTCAGCCCATTTGATGTATTATAACTTCCTGTTGTGTTTGAGTAAAGAGTAGTGGCGCCTGTGGCAGTATTGCCTATGCCCGTTGAGTTGAAGTAAAGCGATTTGAAACCACTGGCTGTATTTTGATTTGACATATTAAGATAAAGAGCGTACGAACCGTTGGCTGTATTTTGAGAGCCTGATTTGTTTGAATACAGCGCCCTGAAACCACTGGCAGTGTTATCGGCACCCGAAACATTTGAATATAGTGCCTTGGAACCTATGGCAGTATTATCAGTGATTTTAGTATCACCCGAACCTCCGTTTTGGTTAAATAATGCCGAGTCCCCCACAGCAACAAGGTTATGGCCGGCTGTATTTTTATATAATGCATTTATACCAACAGCCACATTTGAATACCCGCTTATGTTTGAAACGAGCGCCTGGTTGCCAAAAGCGCTGTTGCCATTTGCTGTATTTACATTTAATGCTTCGTAACCCAAACTGGTGTTGGCCTTGGTACTGTCGTAGTCAACGTAGCCGGCCTTTGTTTTATTTACTTTAAACATCAGCGCCTGGGCATCGGTGGTGCCAAGAAAATTTGTGCCCACAGTTGTACCGCTGTTACCTGTAAGCGACCACCCAATTGCGGTATTGGTTATTACATTCCCTGTTATATCAATGCCTGCACCGGCAGTATATGTGGTTCCTGTGGTCAGCGACTGCCATACCGCGCCGTTATATCCCTGGAAATCAAGCCCTGTCCATCGTATCATACCGGCTTGTGGTGTGCCGGCGTAATTGCCTACTTGTGCCGTGCCTAAATACCCTACACCTGTTACATACAGGTTGCGCCAGGTGAAGCCGGTTGCACCAAGGTCAACACTGTTATCAACCCCGGGCTGTACCGTTACATTCACTTTTGTAGGGGCCATAAGGTTTGCCAGTGTAGATGTTGCTAAACCGCCTCTTACGCCTGTCCATGTCGCACCTGTATAATAATAAAAGCCTGCTGCACCGTCGGTTTCATAAATAAGCAAACCTGTTGCGGGGGCAGCTATGGCATTGCGTTGTGCGGTGGTCATGCGTGGCACCAGCATGCCTTGTGTGGTAGAAGTAATATCCAGCGCCGATGAGGCATTTGGGCTAACGGTGCCTATGCCTGCACTGCCACTGGCTGGAAATGTGTTTTGAGCGTATAGATGCATATTACACATCAGCGCAGTAGCAAAAAATATCTTTATTAACGTAAATTTTTTTCTCATAAAATTTATTTTATTTGGGTACAAGTTATCACTAATAAAATGATATGCAATACCGAAAACGGGTGATGCAAATGATTATAAAAAACCATCCCGCTCTGGCAGGACGTTTTTTGTAAAACCTGAAAGATAATTCTGTTAACACCATTTGTTTAGAGGCAACTTTTTGCCATCAACCTCTGGCAGGGTTAGAAGAAATGCCAAAATGTTCAATATAGTATGTATTACTCCAACAGGTTAAACCTGCTGTCGGCAGACAGGTTTAAATAGCCCGGATTTTTACCCCGTGGTTTGCGGGAAAATCGCTTCATGAACCCTTATAAGGGGTTGAATGATCAAATAACTATCTAATAATTTTTGGACCCAATTCGTGTTCAAACCAAATCCCTATCTTCGCAGCCGCAAAAAGTTCTTTAAAAAAATGATCAGCAGAAGAAACATAAGGGTAAAAGTAATGCAGTTAATATATGCACTTGAACCTGCAGAGGAAGTGAATGGCAGAACAGATGCCATAAAAACACTAAAAAAACAATTAGACAGATCTTGTGAATTATTTACCTACCTATTATATTTTTTGACTGAGGTTGCCCGTTACGCAGAAAAAGACGCTCAAAAAAGGGCCATTAAAAATTTGCCATCTTCTGCCGACCTTAATGTAAACACAAAAATATCGGGCAACGAATTATTGTGGAAGATATTAGAAAGCCCTTCTTTTAAACAAGCTGTTGAAAGCAGGGCCATTGAGTTTGACGAAACAAAAGGCCAGGTAAAAAAAGTTTACCAGGCAATGGCAGCATCAGAATTTTACCAGCAATACATAAAAGAACAAAGCAGGGAAAAAAATAAAGAAAAAGATATACTGGCCTTTATTTTCACTGACCTTATGCTGCCTGATGAAGATTTTATTGCACATATAGAAGAACACTTTACCAACTGGGATGATGACGCGGACATGATGAACCAGTTAATGCTTAATTACGTGCAAAAGCCTTTGTCTTTTAATTTACAGGAGATGGTAGGAACGGAAAAATGGACCTTTGCCAGGGAGCTTTTAAAAACGTCCATTGAAAAAAGAGAGTATGTTACCGGCTTAATAAAGCCCAAACTTAAAAATTGGGATGCTGAACGAATTGCCCAGCTGGATATGATACTTATGCAAATGGGCGTGTGCGAGTTGCTTTATTTTGAAACCATACCTCCAAAAGTTACCATTAACGAATATATTGATATTGCGAAAGAATACAGTACCCCTCAAAGCGGCCAGTTTGTTAACGGGATATTAGATAATATTCATAAAGAGTTACTGGCAGAGGGCAAAATTCACAAAGTTGATTTTAAGCAAAAAACCCATTAACGGGATGACGCCAACCGTAAGTACGGGTAAAATTTAACGGTGACTATATAATTCACCCGGCACTGATAAACAATAATATTTTACTTTTGCCCATTATTTTACTTTTTTATGCGTATAGCCTTACTACCAATAATAACTTTAGCTACAGCAATAACTTTTGGGTGCAAGGATAAACCTGTTAGTGTGGTAGCGCTTCAATCAAGTATGAAAGACCAGGTGCACCAGTTTGACACTGCCAATTATTCAACCATAAAATGGATAGATTCAGTAAAGGATTTTGGCACGATGATCCAAGGCCCAAAGGTTAAGATCGTTTTTCACTTTCTTAATTCGGGCAATAAACCGCTTTATCTTGCCGAGGTAAAACCAAGTTGTGGCTGTACTTTGGCTGATTATACCAAAAGCGCCATATTGCCGGGCCAGCAGGGCGAGGTTACCGCCGAATACGACACCAATCATGGCATGGCAAACCAGCCGGTTAGAAAATCCATTTCAGTGACTTGTAATGCAAAAAACAAAATAAAAACAATGCTGGTGTTTACGGGCTTTGTAAAAGGGAAAGCTTAAAAATTAAATGCGATCTTTTTAAATTATAAAAATCAAACAATGACAATTTCGACAGCTGTTTTACTAATGACCCCTCCTTCAGGTGGCGCCAGTGGCGGTGGAAGTCCGTGGACCACGCCCTTATTTTTTGGCGGTATAATCCTTATCTTCTATTTGTTTATGATACGCCCCCAGGCAAAAAAAGCAAAAGAGCAAAAAAAATATCATGAAAACCTTTCCAAGGGTGATAAAGTAGTAACCCACGCAGGTATTCATGGTACTATAAACAAGATAAATGAAGATACTACCATACAGTTGGAAACAAGCCCCGGCAGTTATATAAAGATGGAAAAATCTGCTATTAACGCTGAAATGAGCCAGGCCCTTAATAAGCCTGCGGGTACAACTGATAAGAAATAAAAGAACCGGGATTTTTTGGATCATAACGGATGAAGAGGAAAGTGCTAAACCGCTTTCCTTTTTTTATAGAACTATGATTAGCGGGATTGCATTGGATTAAAGTGAAAGTATAATCTGCCTTTTCTAATTTCTTCAATCTGTCTTAGTCCAGCCAATCCCGGTTCTTTTTCTTAATTTTCCTTGTAATCGATAATAATCAAACTAATCCTGATTCTTTAATCCTGGTTCTATGGCTTTACGTATCGGACTTACAGGCGGTATAGGCAGTGGCAAAAGCACGGTGGCCAATATATTTAAAGTATTGGGCATTCCTGTATTTGATGCAGACAATGCTGCCAAAAATATAATGAATGAAGATGAAGTGTTGCGGGCTGAAATAATTAAAACCTTTGGAGAAGATGCTTATACAGACAATGTATTGAACAGGAAATATATTGCCAACATCGTTTTTAATGATGCATTTAAACTCGAGCAACTGAATGCTATCGTGCACCCGGCAACGATTGCCTCCGCTGAAAAATGGGTGCAACAACAGCAGGCGCCTTACACCATTAAAGAAGCGGCATTATTGTTTGAGTCTGGTTCCGCGGCTGGCCTTGACTATATAATAGGGGTATTCGCACCGCAGGCATTGCGCATTAAGCGGGTAATGGAGCGGGATGGCATTAGCAGGGAAGAAGTGCTGTCGCGCATAGGCAACCAAATTGATGAGGACATAAAAAAAAGGCTATGCGATTTTGTTTTGGTGAATGATGAGCAGCAGTTGCTTATTCCGCAGGTGCTGGCGCTGCACCAAAAATTTATAGAAATAGCTAAGGAAAGATGATGAACAAAAGAACAAAAGGCTTTCTTATTTTACTATGTGCTTTTGCAGCCGTTTTTATTTTAACGGTTTACTTTTTAATACCAAAGGCAGCATCGTTAACCTTACCTTATCGCTGGAATAGTATTCCCCTTGAGCAAACCAGGGGAGTAGTGCTTCAATATCTCGGGCGGCCCGAAGATACTTCAATAGCATACACCGACCAGTGGATAGCCCGCAGGGATAATGGCGAGTATGTGCTAAAGATAAATTACAGCAAAGACTCAGTTGCCGCCAATTACAAGTTATACTTTGATTACAAGCTTTATTTTTTTCACAAGGAATATTTATTGGTGGAGAAGTGAGTTGGTACAGACCCCGGGGGTTTCGAAAACCCCCGGGGTCTTTTGAGGGCAGCCTTTGTTGGTGTTTTCACCAGCAAAATGGAACGCACAATAAAAGAAAGTTGCAAAATTACTCTTGGTGAAACACGTTGAGTCTTCGAAAGGTAGAGGCAACAGGGCTCTTCGCGTTGCTAAAAATGTTTAAAGAGTAAATGCCGGATCATCATGCCTGCGCAGGCAGGCATCTCAACAAATTAAACAAGTATATTAAAATATATTTCTATAAAATCTTAAATCAAAAACCCTGAGATTATCATGCTTGTTTAAACTTATGAGATGCCTTCCTACGAAGGCATGACGGCACCTTACGGTTTTGACAGAACTTAGACACATGATCTTCCGCACACCTCTGGTGTTTTCACCAGCAAAATAGAAGGCATGCTAAAAGAACGCTGTAAAATCACTTTTGGTGAAAACACCAACAGTGGCGAAAGTGGCGAAAAATCTTTCTCTTCATTTCAAAATTCAATCTCTCTCGCCCTTATTCATAATATTCTTTTTATCACCCCAAATTATCCTCACGTCAAACAAATTTACGTAGGGGCATTTGCGTAAATACTCTATCAAAAATTAGTATGTATGCATTCTGCCACTCAAATAAGATCAAGCAAAATATATCACCGGCAAAGTAACTTCTTCTTTACCACCACGTAAAAAGATAGGCCACAAAAACTCTTTAGCCATTCATCAATGCTAATAACCGTTCATGTTAAAATCATGTACTATGCAAAACAAGGTACATAGTTTTGGTGTGTAATAAATAACAATAGGTACACTCTATAAATAGGTACTGCTAATAATAAAAACTATATTATGAAAAAGATATTGACACTTTTAACTGCTGTAAGTTTAAGCGCATTTCCGCTTATAAGTCATTCACAATCAGCCTTTACCAAAGGGGTTAAAGGAATGGTTTCGGCGCAAAAACCTGTAGAGGCAGCCACTGTTTCGCTGTTAAATGCCAAAGATTCCTCTGTTATCAAAAGCGGCGTTACCGATAATACGGGCAAATTCCAGGTGCCCGTAGCGAAAGATGGCAAATATCTTGTGTCTGTCCAGGCCATCGGCTACAGCCTTTATTACAGCGAAACCTTTGAAATAAATGCTTCAAACGCTATTTATACGGTTAAGTCGGTTACGTTAACAGGCAACAGCCAGCAATTAAGCATGGTTGTAGTTACCAACAAAAAACCTTTTATTGAGCAGCAGATTGATAAAACCGTGGTTAATGTTGATGCTTCGCCAACCAATGTGGGGCTAAGCGCGCTTGACGTTTTGGAAAAATCACCAGGCGTAACAGTGGATAAAGATGGCAATGTTAGCCTTAGGGGTAAACAGGGCGTTATGATATTGCTTGATGGCAAGCCAACCTATTTAAGCGGTACCGACCTTGCTAATTATCTTAAAAACATGCCAAGCGCCAATCTTGACCAGATAGAGATAATGACAAACCCTCCCGCCAAATATGATGCTTCCGGTAATTCGGGTATCATCAATATCAAAACAAAGAAAACAAAAGTAAAAGGGCTTAATGGCAGTGTAACCGTTGGCGGCGGCATGGGTATTTACCCAAAAGCCAATGAAAGCTTTAATATAAATTACCGCACAGGCCAGGTAAACATTTTTGGCAATTACAGTTATAACTATAATAAGAACGAAAACACTTTAGACCTGGTGCGCAATTTTAGGGACCAAAATACTGATACGCTGCAATCTGTTTTTCGCCAGCAAACACTTATGAAGCATATTAATCAAACGCACAGCTTTAAAGCAGGCGCGGATTTTTATGCAAGTAAAAAAACAACGCTGGGTGTTGTGGTGAACGGATATACAAGCCCGTCAAACCAAACAAGTGCAAACACTACAGATATATATGATGAAAATAATAACCAGCAGGCGCATACCGTATCGCCAAGCCATTCAACCGACAAGTGGAGCAGCATGAGCGGCAACTTTAATTTAAAACACACTTTTGATACTACCGGCACCGAATTAACGGCTGATGCTGATTACATAAATTATACATCTTCTTCTAACCAGTTATTCGATAATTATTTTTACGATCCGGCAGGCTTAAAAATTCAGCCCGATGAAATAATAAGCGGCAACCTGCCGGGCAACATAAATATTTACAGTGTAAAAGCTGACTTTACCATGCCATTTAAAGGCGAAGGCAAATTTGAAGCAGGTGTAAAGAGCAGCTATGTAAAAACAGATAACAATGCGCAATATAATAATTTAGATAACGGGGTATGGGTAGTTGATACAACCCGCACCAATCATTTTGTTTATAAAGAAAATATAAATGCGGCTTATGTTAACCTTAGCAAAAAACTAAGCAAAAAATGGAGTGCACAGGCTGGGCTGCGTTTAGAGAATACTATTTCAAATGGCGACCAGTTAACAACAGGCCAAACATTTAACAGGAATTATACGCAACTGTTTCCTACTGCATACCTTGGTTATACGCCAAGCGAAAAGAACCAGTTTTCATTGAGCTATGGCAGAAGGATTGAAAGGCCCGATTATGGCGACCTTAACCCCTTTTATTATTTCCTGGATAAATATACCTACCAGGTGGGTAACCCTTACTTAAGGCCGCAGTTTAGCCAGAATATTGAATTAACACATTCATGGAAAAGTATTTTAAACACTACATTAAGTTACAGCAGCACCAACGATATTATACAGGAGATTTTAGAGCAGGTGGATAGCACCCATACATCGTTTGTTACCAAGAGCAATATTGCAAAACAGCAAAGCTTTGGATTAAGCACTAACTTAAGCCTGCCCGTAACAAAATGGTGGAGAACAAATGTATATGCACAGTTAATAAACAACCGCTATAAAGGTTTTGTAAACAATGGCAATATTGATGTTGCGGCTACAGGGTTTATGACCAATATAAGTAACCAGTTTACCTTTAAAAAAGGCTGGAGCTTTGAGCTGAGTGGTTTTTACAGAAGCCAGATGATTGAAGGAATATTAGTTGCAAGGCCGATGGGTATTGTAAACCTTGGCGTAGCAAAAAGCATTATGAAAGAAAAAGGGATGATAAGGGTAAACTTCCGCGATTTTCTTGCAATTCAGCAATTCAGCGGGTACAGCAAATACCAGAATGTAGATGTAACAATTCATAACCATTGGGACAGCCGCCAGGTAAATGTAAGTTTCACTTACCGGTTTAATAAGGGGCAGGCCGCCCAGCACCAGGACAGGAATGGGGCAGGCGATGAGCAAAGCAGGGTTAAGGGAGGCAATTAGAAGACGAGGAGTCCCTGCCCTAAAGGGAGAAGAGAGTTAGTTGTTGATTTTTTGAGAGATTGATTGGTCATTAAGTCATCGTTCATTAGGGAAGCCCTGAAAGGGCGGTATCTAATAGCGATGGGCAACGCCCATCGACATAAAATGGATCATTAGGAAAGATGACAGATGAGAGCTGACCGTTGACAGCCCTGAAAGGGTGGTATCTATCAGCGAAGAGCAATGCTCATCGAAATTGTAAGGCGATAATTATATATAGCAGTTTGGTTGTGGTTCACTTGATAATTTAAATCCCTTCTGTTCTTTAAAGAACGGAGGGGGTTTTTGTTTGTCATTCCCGGCTCTTCACCTTTGACATTTTACGTTTCGCGTTTTCGTATCAGACCCATCACTCTTCACTTTTCACCTTTGACTTTTTGACTTCTTAGCCTCTCACGTTTCACGTTTGTCGTCTCACGTTTAACTTTCATCCTTCTTCTGGATGAGCGGTTTCCAGTTAAATTATAAACTTTCCGTTTATCCCATTTTCACATTTTTGAGTTGAAAATGTGTAACAATTTGCGCTACGAAACGTAACGTAGAACCACAACTTATCATTATGACGAAATTTATACGTAACCTGTTAATAGCAATACTTTGTGTGCCTACCTGCCTGTCTGCGCAGGCGCCGCAAACGGGGAAAATATCAGGCAGTATCAAGTCGGCAGATGATAAGGCCATTGATGCCGCAACCATATCGCTGCTAAAGGCGAAAGATTCATCAATTGTAAAGATCTCCGTTAGTGATAAGGCCGGGAATTTTGAATTTGAAAATATTAAGGCGGGTAATTATTTTTTAACAGCAGAAGCGGTTGGGTACAATAAATATACAAGCACTGCCATTGTATTAACCGCGGAAAAGCCAGTAGTGCAGGCAGTTGATTGTAAACTTACAGCGACAGACAAAAGTTTGAATAATGTAAGCGTCTCAGCTATGAGGCCGCTGATAGAAAATAAAATTGACCGCACCATTGTAAATGTAGATGCATCGCCCACTAACACAGGGTTAACCGCACTGGAAGTATTGGAGAGGTCGCCTGGTATAACAGTGGATAACGATGGCAACATAAGCCTTAAAGGCAAGTCGGGCGTTATTGTGATGATAGATGGTAAGCCTACTTATTTAAATGCAACAGAACTGGCAAATTATTTAAAGAGCATGTCTGCAAACCAGTTAGACCAGATTGAAATAATGACACAGCCACCTGCAAAATATGACGCGGCCGGTAATTCAGGCATCATCAACATTAAAACAAAGAAGAATAAGAATAATGGCTTTAACGGCAGTATTACATCCAGCGGCATACTTGCTATATATTTTAAACAAACAAACAATATTAGTTTTAACTGGCGGCAGGGCAAGGTAAACGTGTATGGCAGTTATGGATATTCGCATTGGGAGGGTTTTAATGATGTAACTCTTAACAGGGATTTTCGTAACAGCCGCAGCAGCGATTTCAGCAGCTATGTACAACAGCAAACCAACGGAAAGTACACCGATTTTAATACCAATTATAAAGCAGGAATCGATTATTTCGCATCTAAAAACACTACAATAGGTTTTGGCATCAATGGTTTTGTAGATAACTCTTATTTTAAATCACATTCTGTAGCCAATTTTTACGACAGCCTGGGAAAATTTACACAGTATAACGACGCGTTTTCTGATAATATAAACCCCTGGAAAAACATGTCTTTAAATCTTAACCTGCAGCAAAAACTAGATGATAAGGGCGGCGAAATTGATGTGGATGCGGATTATGTTTCGTACCGTTCAAAGTCACCGCAATATTCTGACAATTATTTGTATAACCCGGATGGCTCTTATGTGTACGACCCCAGTAACCCCAATCCTTATTTGCTTAACGGGTATTTACCAAGCAATATCGACATATATACTTTTAAGGCAGATTATTCACAACCGCTAAAAAATAAAGTTACGCTTGAGGCCGGGATAAAAACCAGCTATGTAACGTCGGATAATAATGCTGAATACACTTTATACGACACAGCAACGGGAAAATGGAATGTAGATGATGGAAGAAGCAACCACTTTATTTACAAAGAAAATATAAATGCGGCTTATGTAAGCGTGCAAAAACAGGTTAAGAAATTTACGTTTAAAGTTGGCCTGCGCGCCGAACAAACCATTTCAGACGGTAACCAAATAACCAAAGACAGTGCATTTCACCTGAACTATATAAAGCTTTTCCCAACAACTTATATAAGCTACCAGGCAAACGATAACAATACGTTTGAGATATCTTATGGCAGAAGAATACAGCGCCCCGATTACCAGGACCTGAACCCCTTCCAGTTCCAGTTAGACAGGTTCACTTACCAGCAGGGCAATCCTAACCTTCAGCCACAGTTCAGCCAGAATTTTGAGCTGAGCTATAACTACAAAGGCGTATGGAACATTTCGGCCAACTATACATCAACAACAGATATTATAGACGATGTTTTAATAACCACCCAGGACCAGCAAAAGAATTTTATTACCTATCAAACAAAACAAAACATCGCATCCAATAAAAATATCGGGCTCTCCGTTAATTATGCCAAACAGCTAACAAAGTGGTGGAACATCAACGTATTCGCCAATCTGTTTAACAACGAATATAAAGGCTATATAAACGGCGAGTACATAGATGCTTCTCTAACATCCTATACGGGCAATTTAAGCAGCAGGTTTAGTTTTAATAAAGGATGGTCTTCAGAATTAAGCGGATTTTTCCAGGGCGAAAATTTAGTGAGCAGCGCTATACTGGCAAAGCCAATGGGTATGTTTTCAATAGGTGTAGGCAAACAAATACTAAAAGGCAAAGGCAGTTTACGGTTTAACCTGAGAGACCCCTTTTACCTGATGCATTTTAACGGAACTACTGAAATGGACAATTTTGTTTTGCATATTCACAGCGTGTGGGATAACAGGCGCGCAATATTAACCTTTACTTACAGGTTTGGTAAAAATACAAACCAGCAGCAGCGCCAAAAAAGCAGTGCCGCAGAAGATGAGCAGAACAGGGTTAAAGCAGGTGGTGGCCAGCAATAAAAAGTTTTTTTTCTCATGTGACTATAAACCGGCCCCGATTTCTATCGGGGCTTTCTTTGTGTGGTGCGAAAGTCCGAAAGACCGGAAGTCCGGAAGAAGGAGAACAACTTACGCGAATATTTTGACTTCATCTGGCTCTTAACATTTCGTGCACCCGTTTTTTGCCCTTCGCAACTTTCGGACTTCCTGACTTTCGGTCTTTCCGACTTTCTCTCCAGCTCACCACATTTCGTGCACCTGTTTTTTATTCTTTACGGACTTACGGACTTCCCGACTTTCGGACTTTCTTTCCATCTCGCAACTATTTACTACATTGGTACTTTATTAAACTTGTATGAAGTATTTGCTTGCATCTTTAATTGCTCTGGTGGTTTCTGCAGATGTGTATGCGCAGCAGCCTGACATGGTTTATATGCCCAATATACAGGGGGTTAAATTTTTTATTGCAGGTAACCAGCTTGCCTATCCCATTATAAATCTTGGCGCTACCATGGCCACCGAAATTCATTTTGACGACCTGGATGGATATGTAAAAAATTATAATTACACTTTTCAATTGTGCGATGCAGACTGGCAACCGGTTGACCTTAGCCCGTTTGATTATATAAAAGGATTTTCGCAAGGCAGGTTTTCCCAATACATGACTTCTTCCGTGGCAAAAATAAAATATGTGCATTACCAGGCGCTGTTGCCTGAAACAAGCTGTATGCCGTCGCAAAGCGGCAATTACTTGCTGAAAGTTTTTTTAAATGGGGATACTGCGCAACTGGCATTTACAAAAAGGTTGCTGGTTGTGAATAAAATTGTAAACATTGGTTTGCAGGTGCAGCACCCTTTTAATTCCGACCTTAATTTAACGCATCAAAAAGTACAGTTCACTATTGACAAAAGCAAAATAAATATTCTCAATCCCCGGCAACAGCTTAAAATAGTGGTGCTGCAAAATTACAGGTGGGATAATGCCATTACTGGTATGCAGCCCTTGTTTATGCGGGGTAATTCTTTTGAATACAATGGTGAACAGGATTGCCTTTTTCCTGCCGGTAAAGAGTACCGGTGGGTAAACCTTACCAGCCTTCGTTTGCAAAGCGACCGCGTGGACAGCGTAAGCGAGCAAAATAAGCTAACCGAAGTTTTTTTAAAGCCAAACCCCGAGCGTACAAAATTCCGTTACCAGGTGTACGTGGATTATGATGGCTTTTTTCAAATAAACTCTACTGAGGTGCCCAGCCCCTGGTGGCAGACCGATTATGCAAAAGTTCACTTCATATTTGTTCCGCCGGGCAACCAGGCCTTCCCCGATAAAAATGTGTACATAAGCGGCGAAATGACAGGCTACCATGAAGACGAATCTTCTATTATGGATTTTAACCCCGAGAAAGGCGTGTACGAAAGATCATTAGTGCTTAAGCAGGGGTATTACAGTTACAACTATGTAACAAAACCCATAAGAGGTGCTGACGAAAAGCCGGATTTTTCTTTTACAGAAGGCAACTTTTGGGAAACAGAAAATACATACACCGTTTTGGTGTATTACAGGTCGTTCAGCGACAGAAGCGATGAGCTTGTTGGCGTTGCAACGGTTAATTCCACAACTACCATTCAATAATGCATTTTTTACTAACCCCGGTCGTTTAGTTAAAAAAACGGTCGTGATTTATTGAA
>JABDFW010000042.1 GCA_013286305.1 Bacteroidota bacterium | reverse complement strand
GAATATTGCAATTAAACAGTAATAAAAAATGACGACTAACCGGCCGCTTCCATTGGTTGCTGTTGTAATGGCAACTTATAATGGTGCAAGGTTTTTAAAACCTCAGCTGGATAGTATCATTCAGCAAAGTTATCCAACCCTGGAAATAATTATTATGGATGACTGTTCAACCGACGACACTATTGTCCTGCTGGAGGGCTACGCAGCAACCCACCCCAATATATACTTATACCGCAACGAAAAAAATATTGGTTACATAAAGAATTTTGAAAAAGGTATTGGCTACACCACAGCCGAATATATCGCCCTTTGTGACCAGGACGATATTTGGCATATTGACAAGATAAAAATTTTAATGGAGCACATTGATGAAGCAAGCATTGTGTTTTGTGATTCTGAATTGATGGATGAGCAGGGCAACAGCCTGGGAAGAAAAATGAGCGATATTAAAAATCTGGGGTCTTATAACGATTGTTTGCCCTTTTTAATTGGTAATTGTGTTTCAGGCCATGCATTGCTGATGCATAAAAGTGTTGCATTAGCTGCAATGCCATTCCCCGAAGGGTGCCCGCCCGATTGGCCACTTGCCTTTAATGCATCCTGCTTAGCCGGGATAAAATTTATTACCCAGCCATTGGTTAAATACAGGCAACATACCACAAGTGCAGTAAGCGCGGTAAAAGTAAAGAACAGGAAAAAGAAAAAAATTAAACAGGCGATTCAAATTGGCTTGATAAGAAAGCGCATGGCTTATTTTACTGCCTGTGCGGTGCAAAGCGATGCTGCAGATAAGGCAATAGTTTCAAAACTCAATGACTCTTATACAAGCTTTTCACCGGCAAATAATTTTAAAAGAATGCTGCTGTTCTTTAAATACCGGAAGCGCATTACAGCCATTAAAAAGAGGAACCCTCTCAGAATATGGCTATTTTGCCTTAAAATGTTTTTTAAAATAATTTAGGACGAGAGGTTAACATCAATATTCGTTGCGCGGTTCACTTAAATGATCTTATAATTACGAAAATCAAATAAACGCACACCAGTTGCCTTTTCAAATTTATACAGCAGCCTGTCTTTGAAAGAGAATTTTTTTCTTGAGGTATCCAGGTCAACAACCCAATTCTTTTGCAATACCCGGTTTTTCATTACCTGCGGATGCGTTCCGTCAAACTTTTCAAGCGAATCAAAGCTGTTAAAATCAAAAAGATCGCTGCTTGCCAAAACCGGTTCTAACTGCTCATCGTCTTTCCAAAAACGGCTTACATTCTTAATTTTTTTCTTCATTTGCTCCGGGCTTTTTACCCATCCGTAATGATAAATAAAAGCATCAATTGGTTTAACATTCAACTTAGTTCTGCCCTTTCTAAAACCCTGCGCATCCCTGTATGCTGAAATTGTTTTATCATTTTTTATTATCCTTACTTCGTGGCTGTACCAGTGGCGGCTGTCGCCTACATAATCGTATGTACCAAAAAAATGAAGGTATTTAAAAAGTAATCCCTCCACCATTTTGTTATCCTTATAAAGTTCGCAGGCTTTTTTTATGTTCTCATGATATTTTTCATGTACCGCTTCATCACCTTGTATATAAAAAGCCCAGTCGCTGTTATTATCAATCAATTGAAAAGCCTTATTTGTTTCTACAGCAAGCACTTCACCGCCTTTCCGTAAATTTTTATCCCAAACGGAATGATGGATTTTTATTTTTGGGCCTTTTATGCCTGCGATCAATTCATTGGTTTCATCTTCTGAATCGCCGCACAATACAATCATTTCGTCAACCACGGGCAAAATAGATTCTATCGCTTCAACTATAGGGTAATCGTTTATAACAGCGTTCTTAATAATGGTGAAACCTGATATTTTCATGTTCATCAATGTTATCTTAGTTCTTTTGTTAACTTATACCTCAGCTTATAAAATGCCTTTACCCAAAAAAAAATGAACTTATAATTATACCATTTATTTTTTCCCGCGCTATTACCCATATAAAATTTAAGGCAGGATGTGCGTACAATTTTATTGGGGAATTTTTTTGAATATGCTTTTAAAAAATTAACCTGGTCTTTATCAAGATTTTGATAATTGCCGTTACTCAGGTGCCGCACATAAAATTTAATAACATAACAATGATAGCCTAAAAAATTTGCGATCAAACAAATATCGGTTCCGTATAAATGAAAGCCTGAAAGGTCATAAGAGACAGAAAGCCCGGCGCTGTTTTTAACCAGCAAAAAATTTTCGTCTAATGAAAAAACCTGTTGTGGCAGCTCTTCGGTGGTTTTTTTATCCATGCCGCCATCTTCTAAATAAAAGAATAGTTTTTTTGGATATACGCCGCCTGCATTACCGCACACCGCCCAGCCTTTATCTTTAATATCTAATTCCGCAATCAGGGTTGTTAATGTTTCAAAACTATCAATACACCTTACATCCTGGTGAACAAGTATGGTGTATTTGGCTTTGGATAAAGCAAAAAAATTATTAATGGCTTCATAAGCGTCATAAGTATTGCCTTTTGTGTTATCAGCTATTAAGTATTCGCATTGGTTAGTAAACCCTTTTTCTTCAAAACTGCTTTTCATTAACCCATATTCATCCCAATTGGTTATTAATGTACAGATAGAAAAAGTGTATTCAAATACAGGCTTAGCTAAAGCAATATTAGTGACAGGCATATTTAAATGTTAAAAAAATAGTAGCTGAATTTTCAGCAAAACTAATTTACTTTGAAGTATTTATTTCATGTAAAATTTGTACCGGCCATATTGCGTTTACAGGTATGGCCATTTGAAGCAATATGATAAATTTTATTCCCATATTTCCGTTGGGTATTGTTGTTTATCCCGGCGAAAAATTAAACCTTCATATTTTTGAAGAGCGGTACAAACAATTGGTAAACCAGTGTTATACTGAAAAAAAGCCCTTTGGCATACCTGCTGTTCTGAATGATAAGGTTAGCGAAATGGGCACACTGGTAACAATTACGGAAATCGTTAAAGTATATGAAGACGGGCGGATGGATATACGCACACAGGGGCAAAATATTTTCAGGATATTGGAAATAATAAAAATAGTGCCGGACAAATTATACAGCGGTGCGATTGTAAATTACCCCGCAAACAGCGAGACCCGAAATATATTGCTGACGAAGCGTGTTATTGCAAGTTTACGCGGGTTGCATAAACTGCTTAATGTAACAAAGGATTTTAAAAAACCTGATGAAGAGCTTTTAAGTTATGATATCGCGCATCATGCCGGGCTATCGCTGGAAGAGGAATATGAATTGTTGGGCCTGTTGCACGAAAGCCAGCGGCTTGAGTACTTAAAACGCCATCTTAAAAAAATACTGCCTATTATTACAGGCGCCGAAAATTTAAAGGAAAAGATACAGATGAACGGCCATTTTAAAGAACTAAGCGGGTTTGACCTGTAATAAAACCCGCTCATACCACCTATTTTCGCGTAATTTACCAGGCTAATGCAAACAACACTCTGCTTCGATTTTGGCAATACCCGGCTTAAATGTGCCGTATTTGATGACGGGACGTTAAGAGATGTTATTATATTACAGGATGATAACCCCGAAACTATTGATAACCTCGTAAAACAATTTCATCCTTCTAAAAGCATTCTTTCTTCCGTTATAAACCATAACCCGGAAGTTGAAAATATTTTAAATGGAAGTACACGGTTTCATAAACTGGATGCAAAAAGTAAATTACCTGTAACAACCCCCGTAGGCAAACCGGAAACTATTGGGGCAGACAGGCTTGCGCTGGTTGTTGCGGCAGTGTATTTGCACCCTGACCGGCACAACCTGGTAATTGGCCTTGGTTCATGCATTACCTATAACTTTGTGAATAAGTTTAGTGAGTTTTTAGGCGGTGGCATTTCGCCGGGCCTGGAAATGCGTTTTAAAGCCGTGCATGAGTTTACAGCAAAGCTTCCGTTAATAAAGCCAGACCCAAATTTTCCGCTTATTGGTTATGATACACGCACAAACATTCTTAGCGGAGTAATATTGGGGATGTGCAGGGAGATTGAAGGGATAACTGATGAATATGCATTGAAATACAGCAACTTTAACGTGCTTTTAACCGGGGGTGATATGACCTTTTTTGCACCGCACCTCAAAAAGAAGATATTTGCAGACCCTTATTTAATCTTTAAAGGCTTATATGCTATCAGCGAAATTAACAATGTATCGTAGTTTTTTATTGGCGTGTCTTTTGTTTTCGGTTTTGGCAATACAAGCCCAGGAAAATTCACCTTTTTCAAGATATGGATTGGGAGATCTTTATCCGCAGCAAACTATTGCAGGCAGGGCGATGGGAAGTATTTCTGCAGCTTTTACCAGTTCGCAGGCTATTAATACTTTAAATCCTGCCAGCTATGGTAATATTGGCCTGGTAACTTATGATATTGGTATCTCCATTGACCAGCGTACCCTGCAAAGTGCAAACCCGGCTGCAACTTATAGCTCTGCCAATTTTTTACCTTCCTATGTTTTAATTGGTTCGCCAATTAGTGCGGCAAAAAAAATTGGGATTGTTTTTGGGTTTAAACCAACGGCAAGAATAAATTATAGCGTAGAAAATGTAACCAGGACAAGTGTTGATAGTTTGCAAACGCTTTACCAGGGCACAGGTGGCCTTAACCAGGCAATTATAGGCATTGGTAAAAGGTGGGGGTCTGATTCAAGCAGGGTTAACATCAGCATAGGCTTTAATACCGGTTACGAGTTTGGCCGTAAACAAATAAGCACAATTATTAATTACATAAACGATACCCTCGCTTTTAATAAGTCCGATTTTTCAACCACCACCTCGTATGGCGGCCTTTTTTTTAATCCGGGTATTATGGTTAGTTTTTTGCTTGGTACTGAAGTAAACAAACTAACAAAACTTAAAGAACAATATCTTTTACGTCTTGGGGCATCAGGCACATTTCAGCACAATCTTAATGCAAACCAAAATTACATAGCAGAAAGTTTTAATTACGATGCAAACGGGGCAATTGTTCCCATTGACACCATTAAACTGCAGAATGATATATCTGGAAAAATTATTGTGCCTGTAACCTATAACGCGGGTTTTATGCTGGCTAAATACATGCCAATCTTCGGGGTGAATAAATGGGCTGTAAGCATGGACTATTCCGCAGGCAAATGGAGTAGTTACCGGTTTTATGGCCAGCCAGACCAGGTAGTAAATAGCTGGATGGTGCACGCAGGCGCTGAAGTAACCCCCGACCCATCTTCTAATGGTTTATTTAACCGCTCTACTTTTCGTGCAGGGTTTTATACAGGCACCGACTATATAAATGCCGATGGCAATGGTTATAAGGTTACCGCATTTACTTTGGGTTTTGGGTTTAACTTAAGAAAATTCAGAACGTCATATAATAACCAGTTTACGCTTATAAATACCGCAATTGAGTTTGGCAAACGCGGCACCGGCGTTAATAATATCACAGAAAACTTTTTGAAATTCTCACTTGGATTATCTTTAAGTGATATTTGGTTCATTAAACACAAATATGATTAATACGCCAAACAATATTTCTTTTTTAAAAGCAGCCATTATCACCGGCTGCTTTTTTATGTTTGGCTGCTCTAACGATTTTCAAACAGTTCGCGATCTTGGTAAAAAAAAGACAGCCAAAGATGAAGCTTATAATGTAGAAGCCTATATGAGCGAAGGGGGGATAATAAAAGCGAAACTTAATTCGCCCCTTATGATAACCTTTTCGGTTGACACACAACGCATGGTCTTTCCAAAATCGTTGCATGTTGAATTTTATAATGACAGCTCTAAAGTAGAAAGCAGGCTATTCGCGAAATATGCTGTAAACTACGTAAATACGGGAATGGTTTTTATGAGGGACAGCGTAGTAGTAAACAATATTACCGGCGATACGCTGCATACCCCCGAACTTTGGTGGGACCGCAACAAACAAACATTTTACACTGATAAATATGTGCATTTAATAAGGCCGGGCGAAGATATTGAAGGCACGGGGCTTACATCTGACCAGGCTTTTAAAGATATTCATATTTTACATCCAAAAGGCCCTGTAAACCTGCCCGATAGTACCTTGCCTTCTCACTAAAAAGGTATTTTAAGCGATGTATATAATAGCTTTTAAGTACATTCGGGGTATGGCGCATGCGTATCAACAACTTATATTTATCGGGGCTACCCTGCTTTTAATGGCTTTTTTTGCAGGTATTGAAATAGCCTTTATAAACGCTAACAGGCTAAATATTGAATTAAAGAAAAAGCAAGGCAAAAAAAGCGGTATTGTCCTTTCCCGGTATATGGATGCACCTTCCCCGTTTTTAGGTGTATGCCTCATTGGACTGAATATTTTTATGGTTATTTACGGTTTGCTCGTAAGCGATGCATTAAAAGTTTTGCATATTACAAACGCCTATCTAAAACTTGGAATAGACATTTTAATTGCTACCATAATTTTTTTATTTTTTGCCGAGTTTTTGGCCAAATCTGTTTTTCGGGCGAAAAGCGATTCCCTCCTTATTTTTTTCGCGCCCGTAACCCGCTTTTTTTACACCGTCTTTAACCCTGTTGCTTCAATATTTGTAAGCATTGCAGAAGCAATTTTAGTCTATCTTTTTAATATAAGGGTAAAAGATAGGGACGAGCCTTTTTCACGTGTTGACCCTGAACATTCTTTTCAACAATCAAAAGAGCAGGATGAAGCTGTACAGGAATTGAATACTGAACTGTTTGAAAACGCATTATCCCTGCCAACAGTAAAAATAAGGCAATGTCTTGTACCCCGTACTGAAATTGAAGGCATTGATGTTAAGGCAAGCATTGCTGAGGTAACCAATAAGTTTATTGAATCCAAGCTAAGCAAGCTGGTTGTGTTTGATGAAAATATTGATAATATACTTGGTTATATTCACCAGCTTGACTTGTTTAAAAAACCTGCAGAACTTAAGTTGGTGCTTTTACCTATACCGGTTGTACCCGAAAGCATGAGCGCCACAGACCTAATTAATAAATTTACCAAAGAAAGAAAAAGCATTGCCTGGGTAGTGGACGAATTTGGCGGCACTGCGGGCATTGTTACTATGGAGGATGTTTTAGAAGAGATTTTTGGCGAAATAAGGGATGAATATGATACTGAGGATTTTGTAGAAAAACAGATATCTGAAAACGAGTATATTTTTTCAGGCAGGCTGGAACTGGATTATTTAAATGAAAAATATAATTTCGATTTCCCGTCAAATGGTACGGAAACCTTATCGGGCTACATAATTAACCAGCACGAAACAATTCCCAGGTTAAAAGAGCGTATTATTATAGACAAATATGAGTTTGATATTTCAAATGTTAGCGATACGCGCATTGAAATGGTAAAAATGAAATTATTGCGCTGAGTTTTCTGTTTTAATTTCTTATTTTCACCTTTCGTCCGTATGCTTAAGATTGCTGTTCATATAAAATTTAAAATTCCAATAACCAAAGGCCACTCATGATCCAACAGGTAAGGATACTATTAGCTGATGATGATGAAGCTGAAAGGGAAAGATTAGAAACCATTTTTCAGGCGCAGGATTATATTGCCAAAACATCAAGGAATGGAAAGCTTGTTCTGTTTGATGCCATAGATTTCCATCCTCATGTTATATTAATAAACACTTCGCTCTCTAAATTAGATGGTTTTAAAGTACTTAACCTGGTTAGGGAAAACCCCCTTCTGCAAAATATCCCTGTTATATTATATTCCAGGAATGCTGATAATGTGCGCAAAGCTATGGATCTGGGGGCAGATGATGTTTTGGTAACACCATTTACTGAAAAAGAATTACTCGCATCGGTGAGATCAAGATTAATAAAATATCAAAAATTAAATACTGCCAAAAGTCCGCGGCATGAAGTGGATACAGAGGTATTTGCCAGCTATTATCATGAATTTAATACATTGCTACATGGCATTTTAGGGGGCACAAACCTGCTTATAAATGCAAACGGAACTTATAGCCAGCAACAAACACAGGAGTTATTGCTTTCTGTCTTAAAATCCGGTTTAAGGCTCAATCATTCCTTGTCAAACCTCCTGATGCTGGAAGAAATTAAGCGCGCTGATTTTAACCCCCAGCTTATTACCATGTTTACCAATGGGCTTAGCCAAAAAGGCTGGGCAAACAAAATAATAAGCGAATTACAACATATGGCAAACGAAATGTATAACAGGATTGATGACCTTGACATTCATTTGGAAGATATCGCCATTCGCATAAAACTTGAGTACCTGCTTCGTATTTTTATAGAACTTGCTGATAATGCTTTAAAATTTTCGAGACGGGGGCAAAAAGTAGTTGTAACGGGCACGGTGCAGGACGATAATTATGTGATTGAGATAAAAGACCACGGCAAGGGCTTTCCACTGCAAAACCTTAATGATGTTGGGCCATATAAGCAATTCAGTGCAAAAAAATACGACCACTCAGGTTTAGGCATCGGATTATACCTTATAAAACGGCTTGTACATTTTAATTTTGGCGAAATTAATGTTACTCAAAATATTGATGAAGGTTCAACATTCACAGTTAGCCTGCCTCTTTTAAATTTCTAACAGCCCTTCTGTAAAAAAGAGTGCCGCACTTTCACAAATCCATAACAAATTTGATGCTGTACCCGTTACCTTTGCACCCGTAAACACACAAACAATACAATGGCAAATTCTTTATTTAACAGGTTAAGGGGCAGCAGGAAAGAAATGGCATTTGTTGATCACCTCGAAGAGCTTCGCTGGCATATCATCCGGTCATTATTAGCGATATTATTAATTGCTATTGTTGTTTTTATTAAAATACAATGGGTATTCGACAACCTTGTTGCAGGGCCTCTTTCTCCTAATTTTATCAGTTACCGTGCTTTTTGCGGGTTAAGCCACAGGCTTAATTTAGGCAATAGCCTTTGCATTCAGCCGCCCAAAGTAACCATGCAAACCACTGCTTTTACAGGGCAGTTCCTCGGCGCCTTCAGCCTGGCATTTGTATGCGGTATTATTATTGCCTTTCCATATATATTTTGGGAATTTTGGAAATTTGTAAAGCCCGCATTAAAGCCAAAGGAAGTTAGGGGTACCAGGTTTGTTATATTTTGGGTATCCTTTTTCTTTTTTCTTGGTTCGGCCTTTGGCTACTTGGTCCTGGGCCCTTTTACTTTTAGTTTTCTTGCAAATTTTCATGTAAGCGCAACAAACCTGGTAGAAACCAGGCCAACTTTTAACGATTATCTTGATAATCTTACTACACTCATCATGGGTTGCGGTATTGCATTCGAAATGCCGGTGCTTGCCTATGCATTAACCCGGTTAGGTATAATAACCCCCGCAGTTTTACGGCGTTCGCGTAAATATGCTATTGTAATTATTTTAATAGTAGCCGCCTTCATTACCCCCAGCCCCGACTGGTATAGCCAAACCATTGTATTTACACCACTGTTCCTGTTGTATGAATTTGGTGTGTTTGTTTCTGCAAGGGCATACAAAAAAATGCAGCAGAAAGAAAAAGAAGAATGGAGTTAGGGAGAAGTAGTCCATAGTCCATGGCCGATAGTCCATAGTGAAACAAGAAAGCGTTTATAGTTCATAATACGCAATCTTCACTTATATTACTATGACTGTGGACAGTATAATGTAATCTTCGCACGTATTACTATGGACTATCGACCATGGACTATGGACAAAATAATTGAGCCATGAACTATGAACCAATAATTAAACCACTACAAATGAAACAAATTCTTTTGCCTTTGGCATTGTTGCTATTAGTTACTGCTTTTGCCCAAAAAAATGACGCGGCAAAATTTGCAGCAACTATGACGGCGCAAGACCTTAAAAGCAAGCTTACTATTATTGCCGGGGCACAAATGGAAGGCCGCGAAACAGCTACACCCGGTCAGAAAAGGGCTGCAGCGTTTATAGAGAATTTTTTTAAAAGTATTGGCCTTCAACCCGGCACGCCTAATGGCTACCAACTAAGCTACCCTGTTTACCAGGATTCTTTAACAGCCGTTTCATTTATTTTAAGCAACAATACCCTTGTATTGGACAAAGACTTTATCATAACACCAACCTCTTTTGTTACAGGCTCCTGGAAGACAAATGAAATAGTTTTTGCTTCGTACGGCATAAGCGATTCTGTAACCAACAATTACAGCGGGCTTGATGTAAAAGATAAATGGGTATTGTTACTGGAAGGCTCACCCAATGATGGCGACAGGCCAAATTTTCGCGCCGCACGTGCTAAAATTATGCTGGCAAGAACTAAGGGTGCAAAAGGTATTATTATCGTGTCAAAAGATTTTCCGAAAACAAAGCCTTCCTCTCTTAAGGGCAGCATGTATGTTACAAAACAAACCGGTTCTGTAGCGCCGGTGCCTGTAATAAATATTTCAATCAGCACTGCTTCAGCTATTTTAGGTAAGAGTGCAGCAAGCGTTGCCGATCTTAAAAATGCGGTAAGGGGCGTATATAACGCTGATCTTTCACTCGCTATAACTACTAATACAAATAATCTTGAAAGCACAGATGTAATAGGTGTGCTGCCAGGGACAGATAAAAAAGATGAATATGTATTGATAACCGGGCATTATGATCATCTTGGTAAAAGGGACTCTGTTATTTGGTATGGCGCGGACGATGATGGTTCTGGTACAACCGGCGTTCTTGAAATGGCGCAAACATTTGCAAAAGCAAAGGCAAAGGGTGACGGGCCAAGAAGAACAATGGTATTCATGACCGTATCAGGTGAAGAAGAAGGGTTATGGGGAAGTGATTACTATACATCGCACCCGGTATTTCCGCTGGAAAAAACCACCGTTGACCTGAATACAGATATGGTAGGAAGGATTGACCCGGGTTATAAAGGCGATTCCCTGAATTATGTCTATTTGATAGGTGAGGACAAGCTGAGCAGCGACCTCATGAAAATAAGCGACAGCATCAACACCAATGTTATGCACATGGAGCTTGACAGGCGGTTTAATGATCCTAAGGACCCAAACCGTTTTTACTATCGCAGCGACCATTACAATTTTGCGAAGCATGGCGTGCCCATCATTTTCTATTTTAATGGCGTGCATAAAGATTATCACCAACCGACCGACACCGTTGATAAAATTAATTTTGACCTGATGCTGAAACGGGTGCGACTGGTATTTTATACCGCATGGGTTATGGCCAACAGGGATAATATGTTAGCAAGAGATATAGCGTTGAAATAGGGGAAGGTGAAGCCGCATGCCCCAGCCCTAAAGGGAGCTAGCATGGAGGATAAAGCCCCAGCAATGCCCCAGCCCTAAAGGGAGCTAACACGGAGGATAAAGCCCCGGCAATGCCCCAGCCCTAAAGGGGGTTAGCACGGAGAATAATAAAAGAGGCAGCCCAAAAAACACAAGGCTGCCTCTTTTTTATTTTACAAGCCAATTATTTTTATTGTGCCGCATCACATGTTTTTGCTGCATTGAGCCATGGGTCTAAGTTCACACAATTACAAAAAGATTTATCGACACTTACGTAGAACTCGGGAATATGGTCTGCAAACCATTTTTGTAATACGTGGTTCTTTTTTTGTTCAAGGGCGCGTTGTGCTATCTTATCATAATCATCTTTCAGGTTCTCTCTGTGAAAGTCTTTCCTTGCCCTTAAATAAATAAGGCGAACAGCATCGCGATCGCGGTCATCTTTATATACCAATGGTTTTGAAATATCCCCGGGGTTCATATTTTTAAGCTCTATCGTCATGTCCTTGTCCAACTGGTCTATGGTTACAAAGCTTGAACCATCCTGGCTGATTATCTGTCCGCCGTTATTTTTGCCATTCTCGTCCTCACTAAACTTATTTACAGCAGCACCAAAATTTATATTTCCGGTAAGCAATTGTGCGCGGATGCTATCCAATTTTGTTTTGGCATCATTTATTTCTGCCTGTGTAACACTGGGGATTAATAATATATGCCTGATAATGGCTTCATCCCCAGCCCGGCTAACCATTTGAATAATATGTAAGCCAAATCTTGATTTAACAACCGGTGAAATTTGTCCATCTCTCAATTTCCAAATTGCAGTAAACCATGTGGGATCCCATTGTTCATCATTCTTGTTTACATTATACTGGCCTGCGTGATCGCGGCTGTCAGGATACTGGTCATATACTTTCGCTAGGTCTTCAAATTTCTTTTGACCAGACTCTACTTGTCGCTTCCATTCAAGCAGTTGGTTGGTTGCATATTCTTCAACGTCTTTATTGGGCTTTGCGTAAACAATTATCTGGCTTATTTCATACTCACTTTCATAATACTTAACACTATCCTTTGGAATCTTTTCAAAATAATCCTTTACCCCAGTTGGCGTGATTTTTACATTCTCCAATATTTTGTTACGCATCTCATCAGCGAGTTTGCGCTCTTTGAATGGCTCACGAAGTTCTTCTTTAAGCTGATAAACACTTTTGCCGGCAATTTGCTCTAATTCTTGCCGGGAGCCGTACTGGATTACAAAAGTTTCAATTTGCTTGTCAAGCATTGCATTCAGTTCATCATCACTTATGGAGATCGAATCTTTACCAGCCTCAAGTACCAGTGCTTTTTCAATAAGCTGTGCTTCCAAAAAGGTACATTCAGGCAGAAATTTGCTCCAAATTTCTTCACTGGCGTTGCCTTGAATATCTGAATTGAGAATTATTTTATCGTCGATTTGTGCTATAATTTTGTCACCAACAATTTTTTGCAATTGCGCGAATGGAGCTTTTACCAAGCAGCATAAAATTGCTATAAGGAGAAAGGGTATTTTTTTCATACCTGAAATTTATCCAATAAAAGGGTTCTTTGTTTGGCAGTTGCGTGCTTTTAACGAAACATTCTAACCCACCCAAATCTATCCTATATTATTTTTTACAAATCCTTCATCTTTACTATATTTAATTGCAAAATATTTCTAATGGGTTTGCGTGCTTTCTGCAACGGGTTTCAAAACAAGTATCGTTTATAAAACTTCGGTAAAATTCAGCTCATGAAAAAAAGGCTCCGGGTTATTAATATCCTTGTGCTCATTTTGGCGATAGCAGTTTTTACTCCCCTGCTAATACCGGCAGGTACGTACCTGCCAATGTTATTCGGGTTGCCCTACACACTGTGGCTGGGTGTGCTGGTAACTATATTATTTATACTGCTCACCTGGCGGGCTGCACGGGCTTATACCAAAATGGAGAAAGAGGAGGAGCAGTTATGACCGCATGGGCAATAACCTTCGGGTTAATATACCTGGCGCTGTTATGCTATGCCGCGTATAAAACCTTTGTAAAGAATAAGTCTGCCGATGAGTTTATGCTTGCCGGTAAAAGTATAGGTTCCATACTCGGCATACTAACCTTTGCGGCAGCACTTTTCAGCAGCTTTACTTTCCTGGGCATGCCTGATCTTTTTCGCACGTCTGGTGTTGGGGCATGGGTGTTTCTTGGTGTTTCTGATGGTGCAATGGTTTTTATGATATTGTGGTTTGGGCACAGGGTGCGTAAAAAAGTTAAGGAACTTGGCTTTAAGGGCATGGCTGGTTTGGTAACCACCATTTACCAGAATAAATGGGCGGGTTATGTATTGTTTGCAGGGGCTTTTATTTTTTTGGTGCCCTATGCCGCTATACAGGTAAAAGGCATGGCTATGTTTATGAGTGCGGCTTTCCCAGGGTTAGTGCCGTTTTGGGGCTGGGCGCTCATCACTATTTGTATCATACTTATCTATTCGCAAATTGGCGGATTTAAAGCATTGGTGTACAGCGACGCCATACAAGGTTTGCTTTTATTATTAACTATATGGCTGATTTGTATTGGTTGCCTAACAAAAATGGGTGGTTTTTCTTCAGCCGTTCAACAGGTAAAAACCATCAACGAAAAACTGTTATCAGTGCCGGGCCCAAAGGGTTTGTTCAACCTGCAGTTTTTAATAACATCCATGATCGCTATTGTGATGATACCACTTACACAACCGCAAATGTCAACAAGGATAGTCGTGCTAAAAAATTCTATGTCGCTTCATAGGATGGCCATTGCAGTTGGCGTATTTGCCATATTGGTTATTTTTCCAACAGCATTTATAGGTTTCTATGGTGCCATTCATTATGCCAATATACCTGCACAGGAGTTTTTGGGTAAGGCGTTATTATCGGACCAGGCCGGCGTTGTAGCTGGGCTGGCCATCATAGGATTATTCGCCTGTGTGCTTTCCGCTACAAACGCAAAAGTATTTGCCTTAGGCTCCGAGTTGAGGTCATTGCTCGGTGGCAACGATAAACAGGTGATGTTGAAAGTAAAATTATCGCTGGTACTTTTTGCCACCATTACTTTCATCAGCGCAATTAGTATTTCAGATCAGCTTGCATTGCTTTCTAAAACAAGCTTTACCGGTACTGCTATGATGGCGCCAATGGTACTGTCGGCTGTATTATCCAAACGTAAACCAGGCAATGAAATAATAGCATTTACAGTTGTTGCATTGGTTGTATTTCTTTTATCGCTTGCCGGTTTGATACCAGCGAAATTATTAGGATTGAATATTGAATTGTGGTTGTTTATTTTGTTAGCCGTTGCTGGTACTTTATCAGCAATAGCCCGAAAAATTACACAACCGCAACAAAATATGCCTGTGGTAAATGGGGGGATTGCAGGGTAAATACATCAAATTAATTTTCTAATTATTATGCTCATCAATCATACATTAACGCCATCATCCCTCGCATCCAAACTGGAAACCTTTTGGCAATTATCAGGACAAAAGATCGCTGACATTGAAAAAAATTACGACACATCCAAAGGCTCGCCTGTTTTTACTGTAGAGGGGAAATATACAACCCGAGGATGGACGGAATGGACACAGGGTTTTCAATATGGTTCAGCTATACTGCAGTTTGATGCCACAGGTGAACAAGAAATGTTGGAGCAAGCAAAAAAACAGGTGCTAAAACTGATGTCACCGCATATCAGCCATACCGGTGTTCATGACCATGGTTTTAATAATGTAAGCACGTATGGCAACCTATTGCGGCTGATGGTGGAAGGTAAAATGGCATACAATGAATGGGAGAAAAACTTTTATGAGCTCGCGCTAAAGATCTCAGGTTGTGTACAGGCGTCCCGCTGGACTAAAATTGCTAATGGGGGTTATATCTATTCATTTAATGGGCCTCATTCACTGTTTGTTGATACCATCCGTTCCTGCAGAAGCCTTATGATAAGCCATCAATTGGGCCAGGTTTTCCAAGGAGAGAACGATAAGAAAATAAATCTTTTGGAAAGAGCGCTCCAGCACATAAAAGCAACGGCTAAATATTCCGTTTTTTATGGAGATGGCCGGGATAGCTATGATGTTTGGGGGCGTACTGCGCATGAAAGTATTTTTAATACCAATGATGGTAACTATCGTTGCCCCAATTCACAACAGGGATATACAGGTTTCAGTACGTGGACACGCGGGCTTGCCTGGGCAATGTGCGGTTTTGCGGAAGAACTGGAATTGTTAGAAACCTTGCCCGCTGAAGTGTTTATTCCTTTTGATGATAAAAAAGAAGCCGAAGCGATTTTTCTAAAAGCGGCCAAAGCAACCTGCGATTTTTATATTGCCAATACACCTGTGGACGGTGTGCCTTACTGGGATACCGGCGCGCCAAACCTGTATAAACTGGGTGATTATCTTAACCAGCCGGCCAACCCTTACAATGATCACGAACCGGTTGACAGTTCCGCCGCGGCTATTGGCTCGCAGGGTTTATTGCGATTGGGGGATTATTTGATGAAGAAAGGCGATGAAGCAACCGGAAAGAAATATTTCCAGGCGGGGCTTACTATCCTCAACACCATTTTTGATGAGCCTTATTTAAGTACAAATGCTGAACACCAGGGTTTGTTGCTTCACTCAATCTATCATCAACCCAACGGATGGGATCATATACGGCCCGGCCAAAAAATAGCGAATGGAGAATCATCCATGTGGGGCGATTATCATGCAAGGGAGGTCGCATTGTATGTACAGCGCTTAATAGACGGTGGCAGGTATTATACTTTTTTCAATTGTATTCAATAATGCAGTATGGCTTCTGTAATTAAAGGCCTGTCAAAATTGTGCATACACACGCAAACAACAAAACCATGGAGTTTGCAGGAGTGTGTAACCAACTACAGCAAAGCGGGTGTTAAAGCCATAACAATTTGGCGAAATGTATTGGAAGGAATAAACCTTAATGAGGCTAAAAAAATATTGGATGATGCTGACATGAAAGTGGTGTCGCTTTGCAGGGGTGGCTTTTTCCCTTCAGTTGATTCAAAACGCAGAAATGAAGCGATTGACGATAACTTGCTTGCTATTGAGCAGGCTGCAGCAATTGGCGCACCGCTAATAGTATTGGTATGCGGTTCCGACAGCAGGCAACCGCTTGAAACATCGCGTGAACAAATAAAAGAAGGCATTCTAAAAATATTGCCGGCTGCAGAAGCTGCCGGCGTAAAATTGGCTATTGAGCCTTTGCACCCCATGTATGCCGCGGACCGCTCGGCTGTCAATACATTGCAGCAAGCCACCGATATGGCTGATGAAATAGGATCACCATTTGTTGGCGTTGCCCTTGATGTGTACCATCTTTGGTGGGACAATAATTTAGAACGGGAAATAAAACGCTGTGGCCATAACGGCCACCTGTTTGCTTTTCACATCTGCGATTGGAAAGTGCCAACAACCGATATGCTGCTTGACAGGGGAATGATGGGCGAAGGATGCGTCAATATTCGGCAAATAAGGGGTTGGGTGGAAGACACCGGTTTTACCGGATTTAATGAAGTGGAGATATTTTCATCCACCTATTGGGAACAGGACCAGGAACAACTACTGCATAAAGTGATAAATGCGTATTTACATCATTCATAAATTTAAAATCATTAGGTATGAGCAGCCCGGTTATTCATAAGGTTGGCATTATAATGAACGGCGTTAGTGGCAGAATGGGTACCAACCAGCACCTGATGCGGAGCATTGTAGAGATCATAAAACAGGGTGGCGTACAAGTTAGCGCCAATGAATTTATTATGCCGGACCCTGTGCTGGTTGGAAGGAACGAAATAAAACTTCAAAAACTGGCAAAGATGTCCGGAGTAGAAAAATGGACAACAGACCTGGATTCTGTGATAAAAGATCCCGCTTATCAAATTTATTTTGATGCCCAAACTACCGGGCGCAGGTATGCCGCTGTGAAACAGGCCGCACTGGCAGGCAAGCATATCTATTGCGAAAAGCCTATTGCTACAGATACGGCCACCGCTATGGATTTATATAACATTTGCCAAAAAGCGGGCGTAAAACATGGCGTGGTGCAGGACAAACTTTGGTTGCCGGGGTTATTAAAACTAAAGCGGCTGATGGATAATGATTTTTTTGGCAGGATACTTTCTGTGCGGGGTGAATTTGGCTACTGGGTTTTTGAAGGGCATACCATACCTGCACAACGCCCAAGCTGGAACTACCGCAAAGAGGATGATGGCGGTATAATTGTAGATATGCTCTGCCACTGGCGTTACGTGCTGGATAATTTATTTGGCGAAGTAAAAGGGGTTTTCTGTCTTGGGGCGACACATATACCTGAAAGGGTTGATGAACAGGGAAAAACATACAAAGCTACCGCAGATGATGCCGCTTATGCCATTTTTGAATTGGAAGGCGGCGTAATTGCGCAGTTTAATTCGTCATGGACAACACGTGTGCGCCGCGACGACCTGCTTACCCTTCATGTTGACGGCACCAAAGGCTCGGCTGTTGCGGGGTTAAGGGAATGCTGGACGCAACATTATGGCAATACCCCAAAACCGGTTTGGAACCCCGATATAAAACAATCGATTGATTTTTATGAGGGATGGAGTAAAGTGCCCGAGCAGGAGATTTTTGACAATGCTTTTAAAGCAGAATGGGAATTGTTTCTCAAGCATGTGGTTAAAAACGAGCCGTTCCGCTGGACGTTACTGGAAGGGGTGAAAGGTGTTCAACTGGCAGAAAAAGGCCTGGAAAGCTGGGCAAAGAAAGAATGGGTGGAGATACCGGCGCTATAGGGGATTGCCGATCTTGGGATTGAGGGATTTGGTGATTTTGAGATGCGGGAAGTTAACTGCATTTGATATGAAAAATACTTTGGCTAAAGCCATTAGGTAAGTTTGGTATAAGCCCCAAGGCTGAAGCCTTGGGTTACATCAGGAAGTGTTTTGTCAAGCTAAAGCAGTATCGTCCTAAAAATAACCCAAGCCTTCAGGCTTGGGACAAAGTAGAGACATTGTTTTCTGGCTTTAGCCAAAGTCTTGCTTTAGCCTTTTAAAAATCCGATAAATGAAACAAATAGCATTAATAACCGGCGGCACACGCGGCATAGGTTTGGGTATAGCCAAAGAACTGGCAAAAGCAGGCTTTGATCTTGCCATTAATGGTGTAAGAGAAAGAGAATCGGTACAACCCGTATTGGATGAGCTTACCTCGTTTAACATTAAAGCAGAATATGTGCAGGGAAATATTGCCGATAAAAAGGAAAGGGAAAATATACTGCAGTCAGTGATCAATAAATTTGGCCACCTGAATGTACTTGTAAATAATGCGGGCGTTGCACCAAAAGAGCGAAAGGATATACTTGATGCAACAGAAGAAAGCTTTGACCATCTTATAAATGTCAATCTTAAAGGGCCGTATTTTCTTACACAGCAAGTTGCCGGGTATTTAATTGAAAAGAAAAAGGAGGATAGTAACTATCCGTGCTGCATTATTAATATATCTTCCATTTCGGCCACAGTGGCTTCTGTAAACCGCGGTGAATATTGTATATCAAAAGCAGGCATTGCCATGGCCACCAAATTGTGGGCAACAAGGTTGGGTGAATATAATATTCCGGTATATGAAGTGCAGCCCGGCATTATTAAAACCGATATGACTGCCGCCGTTTCGGAAAAATACGATAAACTTTTTGCAGCAGGCCTTGCTTTGCAAAACCGCTGGGGCCTGCCGGAAGATGTTGGCAAAGCTGTTAAGGCATTGGCTTCGGGCAATTTTCCTTACTCTACCGGGCAGGTCATCATGGTTGATGGCGGCCAGACGGTAGAACGGTTATAAGTGTTCTTTATAATATCAATTCATTTCACTTCTCTCCTTCGCTATCTCCTGCTTGGTTTTGCAACGTTCAATATCAGCCTGGTAATCTTTTATTTTATCGTTGCTGAAACAATGCAAAATGGCTGATTGGTAGTTCTTAATTGCATTACTGTACTCGCCGCTTATTTCATCCAGCATGCCATAACGGTAATACACCCAGGCCTTATCAATCGTGTTTATTTTCAGGCATTTTTCAAGATGCTTTTTTAACTCATCAAAACGTTCAAGGTCAACCAGCAAAGCGGCAAGGTGAAAATAAGGGTGCGGGTACAGCGGGTTTGAATGCATAGCCGCCTGGAAATGCATTTTTGCTTTTTCATAATTATCAAACTGCGTTTTATATATCCAGCCTATTGAGTTGTGTGCAGGCGCATATCCCGGCTCTTCATACAAAATACTTTCATACTTCAAAAAGGCATCGTGGTAACTGCTGTTACGGATATCTGCTTCGGCCTCAAGGTACAATTCTTCAAAACGATTGGTCATACAATAAAATTTTTATGGTCATGCCCGGCTGTAAAATATTGCGATCAATTTGTTCTTCAGGCAAAAGCCATATAGAAAGAGATTTATCCAACCCAATATTCTTTGGTGTTTTTCGGCCGTACGGCAAATGTTTTTACAGTTAGCAAAGCTTTAGAGAGGGCGTTTCTCAAAATTAATAAAAAAAACCTCACAGGAAGATTAAAGAACGTTAATATATAAATTAAAAAAATATAAAGAACCGGGAATTTACTTGAATTATGTAGAGATATATTGATAAGGAATTAATTCATACCAAGGCTAACATCTTCATTTAAATATACTTTTTAATTTGAAGAATATGTCGCACCTACGGAGCTTTATTAACCAGGAAATTTGTTGCTGTTACTGACATTTCGCTCCGCTGGAGCTTTGAGGTAAAGCCTCAGAGAGGCGCAATATTAGTAGTAGAATAATGCCTGATTGAATTTATCAAGCCCCATCGGGGTGACATGTTATATGATATATGCCGCACCGACGGAGCTTTGTTAACCAGGAACTTTTTCATCGCTACTGACATTTCGCTCCGTTGGAGCTTTTTGGTAAAGCCTCAGAGAGGCGCAATGTTAGTAGTAGAATAATGCCTGATTGAATTTATCAAGCCCCATCGGGGCGACATATTATATGATATATGTCGCCCCGATGGAGCATTGTTTAATGCCACCTTACCATCCTAGTAAATATGCAAATATCAATGGAGCTACAATGGTAGCATCGCTTTCTACAATAAATTTTGGTGTATCAATGCCAAGTTTGCCCCAGGTAATTTTTTCATTTGGCACAGCGCCCGAATACGAACCGAACGAAGTGGTAGAATCGCTTATCTGGCAGAAATAACTCCAAAAAGGCACATCATGCCATTCAAGGTCCTGGTACATCATAGGCACTACACAAATTGGGAAATCGCCTGCAATACCTCCGCCTATCTGGAAAAAGCCTACGCCTTTGCCGCCGCTGTTATGCCGGTACCAGTCTGCCAGCCAAACCATATACTCAATACCACTTTTCATGGTGCTGGCTTTCAACTGGCCTTTAATAATATAGCTGGCAAAAATATTGCCCATGGTACTGTCTTCCCAGCCGCCTACTATAATCGGCAGGTTCTTTTTGGCAGCGGCAAGCATCCAGCTATCTTTAGGGTCAATCTCGTAATATTGTTCCAGCACGCCGCTAAGCAGCATCTGGTACATGTATTCGTGTGGAAAATAACGTTCGCCCTTATCTTCTGCGTCCTTCCATAATTTATATATATGCTGTTGCAGCCTCCTGAAAGCTTCTTCTTCAGGTATGCAGGTATCGGTTACACGGTTGTAATGGTTCTCCAGCAAATCCCATTCTTCCTGCGGGCTAAGGTCACGGTAATTGGGCACCCTTTTGTAATGGCTGTGGGCAACCAGGTTCATAATGTCTTCTTCAAGGTTGGCTCCTGTACAACTGATGATGTGTATCTTATCCTGCCGTATCATTTCAGCCAGCGATAAACCCAGTTCGGCAGTGCTCATCGCGCCTGCAAGCGTAACCATCATTTTACCGTTATCCAGCAAATGGGTTTCATAGCCTTTAGCCGCATCTATTAAAGCGGCCGCGTTAAAATGGCGGTAATGGTGTAAAATATATTGCGATACTGGCCCTTTTTCCATGATAAGAAATTTTTAAGGGCACAAAAGTAGCTTTTTTGGGGAGATGGAGGCCTGCCGCCCCTAAATCAGATTATTAATTTTTTCAACCTTTACAAATGGATAAGTGCTATTGCACAAAAACCTGCCTTATTTTGTTAATAGCATCCAGGAAAAGTTTACGGTTGGCATTTGAGCAATTTTGCTGATAAAATTCAGGCTCGTAAAAACTGGATTCGATGACCCTTGTTGGCATAATAATAAATAAATGCCAGGTACTGCCGTCATTAATAACTGCATTGCAAGTAGTTCTTCCTTCATCATTTTTTATCTTCCAGACTTCTATTTGTTTAAGAAACAATATCAAAGAATCACCGGCGGCTTTCGGAACATTCATTTCATTGACACGCAACCCGGGTGAGCGGCTGCTGTTTACATACTTATACCCTTTCCAGCCGCCATTTTTCATTGCAAGTATTTGGTAGGTAATAGTTTTAGCGAATGAATTGTTTTCAATCGCCGTTGCAATTACGATATCGTTTTGGCGTTGAAGTGCATGTAAAAAGGAATCCGTTAATTGTTCCTCTTTGCCGTATTGCGCAAATGCCTTTTGGGCACCCGCAATTTTTGCACTGCCACAGGCGATAATTATAAACGTAAAACAAATGCTCAGGGTCATTTTCATGCTTTCCGAATCTTTCTACTAAACAATAGATGCTTCAATATATACATTTTACATAAGATTTTTGTTAAGCCCGGCCACTTTAAATATTTATATCCGTTTGCCCTCCTCAACTAATAAAGTAATATTGTAAAAAATTTGTGTATGGCAGGATTGATCGTATGCCCTAAATGCAGCAACCAGTTTGAACCTACGGATGCTTTCAGGGAAGAAGTGCAGCGCGAACTGAATACAGAGGCCAAAAAATGGCAGGCACGTAAAGAAGAAGAATACAAACAAAAGGAGGCTTTGTTCCTGCAGCAGATACAGGCAAAAGATGCTGAAATAATCAAACGGCTTGCCGAGGAAAAACAAAAAATCCAGGCTGAAATAAGGGAATCGGTAAACAAAAGCATAAGCGCCGATTTTGAGAACAGGATGAAATTATTACAGCAGTCCGTTGCAGATAATGAAGAGAAATTAAAAGAAGCCCGAAGAAAAGAACTGGAGTTTTTGCAGCAGGCAGCGGCATTTAAAATCAAGGAAGAAGAACTGGAACTTAGCATACAGCGCACGCTTATGCTGGAACGTGAAAAGCTGAAGGAACAAATTTGGAAAGAAGAAAATGAAAGGATGCTGATAAAAGATACGGAACACTTGCTCCAGATCAAAGAATTACAAAAGCAACTGGATGACAATAAAAGGCTGGTAGATGAATTAAAGCGCAAGCAGGAGCAGGGCAGCATGCAATTACAGGGCGAAGCACAGGAACTATTATTGGAAGAAATATTGCGCGCAACTTTTCCTTTTGATTTGATAGAAGAAGTTGGGAAGGGTGTGAAGGGGGCAGACTGTATTCAAATAGTGCGTAACCAATTTGGCAACGAAGCAGGAAAGATCATTTATGAAAGCAAACGTACCAAAGACTTTACATTAGACTGGATAGAAAAATTAAAGAAGGACATGCGTTTCCTGGGTGCGGATGTTGCCATTATCGTTACACAAACACTGCCAAAAGATATGGAACGTTTTGGTGAGAAAGATGGTGTATATATCTGCACATTCAGCGAGGTTAGAAGTGTAGCATTATTACTACGAAACGCCATATTAAAAATCGCCGACACCAAAAAAAGCCAGGAAAATAAAGGTGAGAAAATGGTGATGCTGTATGATTACCTCATCGGCAATGAATTTTCGGAACAATGGAAAGCCATACGCGAAGGCTTTATGGCCATGAAGATGGGCATTCAGCGCGAGCGTGATACCATGGAGAAATTATGGAAAGCCCGCGAAAAACAATTAGAAAAAGTATTACTTAATGCAGCGCATATTCGTGGCTCCATTGAAGGCATCGCCGGAGCAGATGCTGTAAATATGAACCTGCTGGATGATACGGCGGGTTTATTGGAATAGATATTAAAGCCTTCAGCACACTTTAAAAAATGTTTGCGGCTGTTCATTCAACCTTGCTTCAATTTCTTTTGCGGCTTTTGTTACCGACAATCCACCCAGGTTAGTGCAACGCAGGGTGTGGTGTATCTCGTTGCCCACCAGTTGCATGGTTTCAATCACCTCATCCAATGGTATAAGATAATTGTAGCCTGACAAAGCCATGTTTGCACACGATACGGCGTTGGTTGCCGCCATCACATTCCTTCCCAGGCATGGCGCTTCAACCCTATTACCGATGGGGTCGCAGATCAACCCCAAAGAATTTTGCAGCGCCAAAGAAGCCGCGCCTATAGCCTGTTGCAATGTTCCGTTTACCATACCAACCAAAGCCGCAGCAGCCATACCTGCGCCGGAGCCGGTTTCTGCCATGCACCCGCCAACCTCGGCTGCGAATGTTGCATGTGCTGTTATAAATACGCCGATCAAACCGGCAACAAGCATTCCTTTCACCACCTCATCTTCCGGCAAACCTGTTGCATCAGCCATGCCGATCAATGCCCCGGGCAGTGCACCGCAACTGCCTGCGGTTGGAGCGGCAACAATAACACCCATAGAGCTTTTTACCTCCATCATAGCTGTTACATACATGATGATGGTATTGTTAACGTTGCCACCAATCAGCCTGTTCTTATCCAACTGTTCCCTGAACTGTGGCGACTGGCTGCCCAATATACGGTCGTCATACGTTGTTCCTTTCAGCCCCAGTTGGATTGAATCAGACATAATGCGCACAATAGCGCGCATCTTTTCAAAAACTTCTTCACCGGTAATATTGCCCCTTGCACTTTCATAGGCCGTTGCCAATTGCCATAACTCCAGACCTTTATCTTCATTATAGGCAAACATTTCTTCACAGGTAATAAAAGGCACTTCCAAATCTTTTCTTGACATAACCGGCAAAACGGGTGCAAGTTTTTTTATAAAAAGCACTTCATCCATTTCCAATAATTCATTACACAATCCTTCCGGCAAAAATTCCTGAGCTTTAATTTCTATAAAATCAATGTCGCCATGGTGCAGGGTAATTTCGTCGTACTCAAAAGCATTATTCAAAAAATCAACAATGTTGTTTGTGCTGTTGCAATAAACAAGTGTTTCAAAAAAGTCGCCTTTCATGCTCACTGCCACGCCATCAATCTCAATCACCTCTATCATTCCCCCGCCTGTTGAAATGGCTGTAAGCCTGCGGCACTCTTCTTTATTGCTCATCGTTAATTTATAGGTGTTGGGGTGCGTGGCGCCAATATCATGAATCTCAATTTCCGCGGTAATGCCCGCAATGCCCATAAATTTTTCTGATTCCGGTAAGCGTTCATCATACGCTTCCCAGCCAAGGAAACCGCCAAACAAACCCATATCCGACCCCTGGCTTTTGTGTGTTGTTGCAAGCGAGCCATTAGGGTCAAACTCTATCAATATGTGTTGCATGTTACCACCTGCCAGGTCGCGGCACAGCCTGCCTATGCGCAACGAAGCGGCACAATGCGAACTTGATGGCCCGCGCATTACAGGGCCGATTACGTCGTTAAAAATGCTGGGATAATTGTTCATGGCAACAAATTGTATGTGCGAAAGTTGAATATCTTTTGTAAATCTACGAATTACGAATCAATACGAATTTACGAATAAAGAATGATGCGATTTCTGCACTCCTTTTACAAATGCGAAACCTTCAAAATTCAATCCGCTTCCTTTATATCCTCCAATTCGTAAATTCGTATTGATTCGTATTTCGTAGATGGACCTGTCCTCCAATTCGTAAACTTGCCTACCGGCTGGCAGGTTCGTATTGATTCGTAATTCGTAGATTGCAGCAACTTTTTAAAACCAAAACAAATGGGCATAGAATGGAAAGGGGTATTCCCAGCGGTGACCACCAAATTTACTGCAAACGGCGAACTGGATATTGATATGTTTATTAAAGGCATACAGGCGCAGGTTGAAGCAGGGGTTAATGGGATTGTTTTGGGCGGGACGCTGGGTGAGGCAAGTGTATTAACTTCCGCTGAAAAAGAGATATTGGTAAAAACAACTTTACAGGTTGTTGATGGCAAAGTGCCTGTAGTACTTAACATCGCTGAAGGTTCCACAACTGTAGCGGTTAATGAAGCACTTAACGCGGAAAAATGGGGTGCTGCGGGCCTGATGCTGTTGCCGCCTATGCGTTATAAAAGCGACCACCGCGAAACTGTTACATATTTTAAAACTATTGCAGCAGCAACGCCACTGCCCATAATGATCTATAATAACCCGGTTGATTATAAAATTGAGGTTACGCTGGATATGTTTGCCGAGCTCGCGGAAAGCCCCACCATACAGGCTGTAAAAGAATCAACGCGCGATGTAACAAACGTGGCACGCATGATAAACCGTTTTGGCAAACGCTTCAACATTCTTTGCGGTGTTGATACTATTGCCATGGAAGAGTTATTGCTTGGCGCAGACGGATGGGTGGCCGGGCTTGTATGCGCTTTCCCTAAAGAAACAGTTGCCGTTTATACATTGGCAAAAGCCGGTCGCATACAGGAAGCCACCGCCATTTACCGTTGGTTTATACCATTACTTGAACTTGATATTCACCCCAAGCTTGTGCAGTATATTAAACTGTGTGAAGCAAAAGTTGGGCTTGGCACAGAGTATGTACGCGCGCCTCGCTTAACGCTTGTGGGTGATGAGCGGCAGCGCATATTAAATATTATTCAAACAGCGCTGGAGAGCAGGCCGGTGGTTGGTTAAAGTCCGGGCTTAAGTAAAGTAGCTAACGAGATACTTTTGCCGGTAGAAAAACAATTATAAAGATGGTGAATTGAGTTCATAATGAAATACTGATCAACTCTCATTCAAATGTTTTCTCTCCGCAGTAAGGGCAAAATTTATGTAATTTTTCTAATTGACTAAAACACTTACTACAAGTAATTACTTTTTCCACTACTGATTTTAATGGTAATCCAGATTTAACAGTATAATTATCAGGAATTTCTTTCAAGAAGCTTGATTCATTTCCTTTTTCCGTAATCAAAAATAATTTTTCTTTTGCTCTTGTAAGTGCAACATAAAACAATCGCCTTTCCTCTTCTAATAGCAAATCGTGATTTACTTTCTTAATTACCTGAAAAATCCTGTCTTCAAGCCAAATATCTGGGAAGCCCCCGTAACCTTCGGTTAAACCGAGTATAAAAACAATTTTGGCTTCCAGTCCCTTTGCAGCATGAATAGTCTTATTTGGAACTTTTATCCCTTCATTTCGAAACCAATAAAAATATGGTGAATACATTTTACTCCGCCGGTAGAGAAACAAAATGTCTTCAATATTTACCCCATCATTGAGAAACTCTTTTACCTTATCTGAGCAAAACTGAACATTTTCTTCTTCACTATTGCCTGCATACACAACAATTTTATGTTCTGATTTCTTAGATGCATAAATTTCTTTTTCAACTTTGAATTTATTATGTTTTATCACTTCGTTACTGGCTCCCACAATGTTTTCGGTGCTTCGGTAGTTCAAGTTTAGTTTAAAAACTTTTGAATTGAGAAAGTGTTTCTCAAACTCAATAATATAACCAACATTTGAGCCCCTAAACCCATAAATGCTTTGCCAATCATCTCCTACACAAAAGAGTTGTGTTTCTCCGGTAAGGAGCAGCTTTATTAATTCTACCTGCAAATTATTTACATCCTGGAATTCATCAACCAAGATATATTGATATTTATTTTTGAATTTATTAGCAATGTCAGCTTGATTTTGAAATAGCAAAGCGCTCTCTGAAATTAGATCATTAAAGTCAAGGTAAGATTTGTTAATGCAATATTGTTTGTATTTCTCTAAAATTGGGATTGCCAATTCATAGAAGTTTCTCACCCTCTCATGCTGGTCTTTTTTGGCATCCTGTAAAACTGTAAGGGGATCAAGGTTTTCAACTTTGATCATGTCGGTGACCCTCATAATCTGTGTAACGAAATCTTTTACGTCTTCATGATAACCGTTGAATTCTTCTTTATATGAAAGTGACACAGTACTATGATAGTTTGGCGGCAACCGGTTTTTTATAATACTATCTAAAGTATGGTTAAATAAAGCGGAATCTTTGGTCATGCTTTCATAAGTTTTCACCAGAAGCAGGTTTCCTTTTTGAAATTGCTCTTCCTTATCTTTTATAGCAAAGCTTTTATCGCTTATATGTTCAATATAAAGATTTGCTTCGGGAATAAAAAAGTCTGGATGGAACGAAAAATCCTTCACAT
>JABDFW010000041.1 GCA_013286305.1 Bacteroidota bacterium | reverse complement strand
AGTTAATGAAGTGTTTTTTTTAGAAACAAGCCGCAGGCTGTTTTGAAAGCGGTTTATTTTGCTGTATAATTTTGGAGTAAGGCCGGTGTATTGAAAAAATAATTTTTGAAGATAACGCGGTGTAATGCCGTAGCGCGATGCAACGTTTTCAATATTATCAAAAAAATCAGCTTGCCGCATGTCGTTCATAACGTTGCTGACAACTGTTATTTTGCCAAGCCTTTTTTCTGTAAGCGAAAGTTTGTGCAATAAAAACGCTTCAACAAGTTCAATCCTCTTATCCCATGCTGTTGCTTCAAGCAGTTTTAAGTGTAAGATGCCTGCCGCGTTGCCCGGTATATCGGTAAAATCAACAACCTGGTTATTAAATACGCCAACCTTATCGTTTAAAAAGCAGGCGGCGGCATGAGGGAAGAAACGAATGCCCAGCATAACATTCCTGCCAATGGATTTGATGGCTAAAGGCTGAATAATTTGGCCCCACAATTCAACGGGCGGGTTGTTAACAAAGCCGGCACCGGCTGCTGTTTGCCATTTACCAGTCCCCAGGTTAAATATAATTTCCATACAGGCGCTCGGAAAAACAGTGTCTTCAAATGGCGCATCGGTATCTGACATATAAATGTAGTAGCATTTTACATACTGTTTCAGCCTTTTGCATGGTATTACTTCACTATATTTCATTACCATTTTAATATTTAATACAACAACTTTGTAAATAAACATTAAAGATACAAAACTACATTTAGCTCAGCATCTCTTTTGCCGCTTGCCTTGTACAAGCAGGTTTTCATGTTGTGTATATGGTATAACACGCAAAATTAGTATTCAGGAGAATAGTGAAATTGTATAAAACGGAACAAACCGGGCGTGGCCGTATAAATTATTATCAAAGGCAACGCAGTAAAAGATCGTCATTTTTTGTAGATCCAATATATCAGCCCTACCATATTGGTAGTTTATGAGGTTCCTGAAAAAAGGAAGAGACGGTATCGGTTTAATAAATCAAAATATCCGTTTCCACCTGTTTGCAGGTGATTCCCATTTGGATAACTGAATCTATTTGGGCTATATTTTCTTTGTTAAGTGCAAATAAATCCTGCAACAGTATCCCTGCAATCACTTCCCCCGTTTGTGGAATTTCCGCCTCGTCAAATCACATATATAATATTCGCCGTTGCCAAACGCCCCGATTGTTTGCAACCCCCTCATGGCATTATAATTGTCTCTCATTACCATGCGGGCACAAGCAGCGTACTGCTTTTCACAAACCTGCATGCATAAAACAACAACTATATGTCAGCTACATTGATCGATTCTGTCAAATCCGTTTTTACAGATGTGGTAATCTCAAAATTTTCCGGTTTACTGGGTGAAAGCGAGGGCAATACCCGCAAAACCCTGCAGGCTGCCATACCAATGGCATTGGTTTCCATCTTGCACAAGGCTGGCCACCAGGAAGAGGCCGCAAAGATCTACAACCTGTCAACACAGGCTTCCGCCGGCGACTTTTTCGGGCATATTCACGAGCTCACTGCAAGCCCGGGCTCCCTGCTGGCTGGCAGCGCTTTATTAAGCAAAGGGGGCGAGTACACCGGCAGCGCGTTTGGCGCCAGTGCTGATGCTGTAATAAAAGAAATAAGCAGGCATACCGGCGTTAGCTTCTCCTCATCGTCTTTTTTAACAGGGACCGCGAGCTTTGCTGCATTGGACGCTATCGGGCGGCAGATCGCAAATTCAAATTTAGATACAAAGGGAATGGTTGATTGGCTTGCCTTACAAAGTAAAAGTATTATAAATGCAATCCCTTCCGGCCTGCGTGTTAAAGAGTCGCTGGGTATTACACATTATCCCGGCGAGAGTGCGGTAAAATCCAGCCGGAATATGGTACTGTATATTATTATTGCGCTTATTGTTATTGCGGCTGTTATATTTATGGTCTATCGCTCCCGCAATAAAGCGGATATGGTAGCCCCTGCTAATACTACTGATACCCTGCTGCCTCATAAAGACAGCACTGCATCACCGGTGAGGTAATGAAAGTAGTGGAAAAGTATCACAAGCCTGTGTGTGAATTAGAACTAACTGATTAGTTCTGTCTGATTTTTGCTAAAATAATTAGTATTTTATTTGGAAACCCCAACTATATTTTGTAAATTACAGGTATGTTGTGGCACAAGTTTACAGGGTGTTTTTTATCGGCGGATTTATAAAAGTCTGCCTCATAAAAAAACAAAAAAAAATATCATTATTTGTACGGTTTGAATAGCGAGCAAGGAACAAGGAATTTTGAAGGGAATGACACAGAGAGTTGCTTTGTTCTATTCGTGTTAGAAGAAACACATCGTCATGCTGAATTTATTTCAGCATCTTAACCGAACGATGGGTATTGTATTGAAGATTGAAACTATTGTCCCGGTTGATTTCTTACCCTGATTGGGTACGGCTCAAAAAAACACCCTCCATGCGTGAAATTTTGTGAAGGTACCCCTCACCTTGCTTTTTGTTGCCATGACTGAAGGGTAGTTGATTGGTAACAGGGTTGATTGGTTGCCTTGTTTTCAATTCGTGTATTTCGTGCAATAGGTTCTAATTCGGGGTTAAATTTTTTTTAATTCGTGTTATAAAAAAAGTCATTTAGGGAGAGGCCCCCGAAAAAACACCCCTCACGCGTAACATTTTGTAACGTACCCCGTTACCTTCCTTTTTGTTGCCATAACTGAGAGAAATAAAACACCAAAAATTCAAATTCCAAATCTCAAAAAAAGGATATTCTGGAAAAGTATCCACATAGTAAAAAGGCTTCTTCGCAAAGTCCCTCTCCGCGAGGAGAGGGATTTAGGGTGAGGCCGTCGTAAAAAACACCCCTCACGCGTAATCCCGCCAAATGCGGGATAACGTACCCCGGTACCTTCCTTTTTGTTGCCATAACTGAGAAAGAAGCACCAAAAAGAAAATTCCAAAGTCCAAAAAATACAAAAAAAAGAACTTCTGGAAAATTAGATTCGCATAGTAAAAAGGGTTCTTCGCAAGTCTCCCTCCACCGGAGGGAGACTTAGAGGGAGGCCGCCCTTTCTTCACAACAATTTAATCTCTTCAAAAACTGGTAGCATCCTAAAAACCCCTACCTTTGCGCCTCAAAAATCTGGGGTGGGGGCATAATCCCTATTTTCCGGGTTCCAGGTTTCAGGTTCAAGGTTTCCCAATAATACAGGCAGGTACAGATTTTCGAATGTCATTACTATGCCGGCAGGTAAAACGGGGGCCAACTGAAAACTGTAAACTATAAAACTGTAAACTATTAATTTTTATGGCGGATTTGAGATTCAATCGCAACTTTGGTATTGCCGCACACATTGATGCCGGTAAAACCACTACTACAGAGCGTATTTTACGCTACACGGGTATGATTCACAGGATTGGGGAAGTGCATGATGGCGCTACCACTACAGACTGGATGGAACAGGAAAAGGAGAGGGGTATTACCATTACTTCTGCTGCTGTGAGTTGTTTGTGGGGTTTTCCTACAGATAAGGGCACCGCTACCGCCGATACTAAAAAATATTATTTTAATATTATTGATACTCCGGGCCACGTTGACTTTACCGTTGAGGTAGAGCGCAGTATGCGTGTGCTCGATGGCCTTATCGCCCTGTTTAGCGCTGTGGATGGCGTAGAGCCCCAGAGCGAAACCGTATGGCGCCAGGCTAACCGTTATAAAGTACCGCGTATTGGCTTTGTAAACAAGATGGACCGTGCCGGCGCCGACTTTTTAATGGTGGTTCAACAGGTTAAAGATATGCTGGGCGCTAAATCTGTGCCTTTGCAATTACCTATCGGCGCTGAAGACGATTTTAAAGGCGTGGTTGACCTGATTAGGATGAAGGGCATTGTTTGGCACATGGAAACGGAAGGAATGACCTTTGACGAAATTCCGGTACCGGAAGATATGATGGAAGAAGCAAAGCTTTGGAGGCAAAACCTTATTGAAGCCGTTGCTGAATACGACGACAAGTTATTGGAGAAATTTTTTGACGATCCTGATACCATTTCAGAAGAGGAAGTTCATGAAGCTATCCGCAAGGCCACTATTGACCTTAGTATTGTGCCGATGATGTGCGGATCGTCTTTTAAAAATAAAGGTGTGCAAACGGCGCTCGATGCGGTTTGCCGTTACCTGCCTTCGCCCCTTGATGTTGAGGCTATTGTTGGAACAGACCCTGATACCGGTGAGGCCATAAGCCGCCAGCCAAACGCAAAGGAACCATTCTCAGCATTGGCGTTCAAGATCATGACCGATCCGTTTGTGGGCCGCCTGGCATTCTTCAGGTGCTATTCAGGCCACCTGGATGCAGGTTCTTATGTTCGTAACGTGCGCAGTGGCAAGAACGAGCGTATAAGCCGTATCATGAAGATGTTTGCAAACAAACAAAACCCGATAGACTTTATTGAGGCGGGCGATATTGCCGCCGCGGTAGGGTTTAAAGAAATAAAAACAGGAGATACGCTTTGCGATGAAGACCATTTGATCACTTTGGAAAACATGTTCATCCCTGAACCGGTTATATCCGTTGCCGTTGAGCCTAAAACACAGGTGGATGTGGACAGGATGGGTATGGCAATTTCGAAGCTGGTGGAAGAAGACCCTACATTGCGTGTTAGGACAGATGAGGATACCGGCCAAACAATTCTTTCAGGTATGGGCGAGCTGCACCTGGAAATTATTGTTGACCGTATGCGCCGCGAGTTTAAAGTGGAAGTAAACCAGGGTAACCCCCAGGTGGCTTATAAAGAAGCATTCAATGCCACTATCACGCATAGGGAAGTATTAAAGAAACAAACCGGTGGCCGTGGTAAATTCGCCGACATACAGTTTGATTTCGGCCCTGCCGATAAAGACTGGCTGGAAGCAAACCCCAAAGAGCACTTCCAGTTTGTGAATGATCTGTTTGGTGGTTCAATCCCCCGTGAGTTTGTACCGGCTATTGAAAAAGGTTTTAGAACCTCTATGACAACCGGTGTATTGGCAGGGTACCCTGTTGATAACATGAAGGTGCGTGTATATGACGGTAGCTTTCACCAGGTGGATTCTGATGCAATGTCGTTTGAGCTTTGTGCCAAAGGCGGTTTCCGCGAAGCAGGCCGTAAAGCAAAACCAATATTGCTGGAACCTATCATGAAAGTGGAAGTCGTTACGCCTGACCAATACATGGGTGACGTTACGGGCGACCTTAACCGCCGCCGTGGTATGATGGAAGGTATGGACAGCCGTGCAAACCTGCAGGTTATAAAAGCCAAGGTTCCGCTGAGCGAAATGTTTGGTTATGTAACACAGCTCCGTTCTATGAGTAGCGGCCGTGCAACATCAACCATGGAGTTCAGCCATTATGCACCAGCTCCAAATAATATTGCCGAAGAAGTAATAGCAAAGAGCAAGGGCAAAGTAAAAGTGGAAGACTAATAGATTGGTTGGCCAGTTGCCTGGTTGACCTGTAAAATATAAAACCCCGTTCAGTGATGATCGGGGTTTTTTCATGGTCTGTACCGCCCCGGTCTGACCATGAAAAGCAGCTAAGGCATCTGTCCGTAGTAATCGCCGTCATAGCGAATCCGCGCGTATCGTTGAGTGAGTAAATTTACTGCCAAAAGCGGATGTGGTTATCTGCAAAACCGTAGAGGCTTTGTGTTAAATACCTGGTGCGAGCTGTGTATTCGCTTAACAGGGACTTTAATCAAACAACTCTTGCTGCGGGCTTTCCTCTTTCTTCTCCCATTCCATTTCAATGGATTTGCTATAGTCCATCAGTTTGGCGCCCACGGCTTTATAACCCATCACTTCCACCATTTTGGCTATCTTAAACTTAGCCCTCCGCACCTGCTGGCCCTTGCCCGTTTGTACAACTAATATGGGTTCTGCCTGTGTAGTTACCTGCTCAAGCCTGTTGCCATCACCCTCTTTAATAAACATGAACTTATTGTTAAGCGTAGTGGTCTCTATCTTAAACCGCTTAACATTAAATTGCTTTTTATCATCGTCAAGATATACGGCAGAGATGATCTTTTCCGGGTTAAACTTTTCTATCAGTATTATCTTATCGGCATCAAAACGCTGGGTTAGTTCGGTATCTGTTATTTCGTAGTTGCCGTCATTATACATTACCAGCAGTTTCTCTTCTTCAAAGCTGCCGAGGTATTGCCCTTTCTCCTCTGTATTAAGCCGCCCGAATTTATCATCAAACCAAAGCTTTCTTCCCGCCAAAGTTGAACGGCCTTTTTCTTTAAACTTAACCGTGCGGATGCTGTGTTTGGTTACCTGGTTGCCCATACTGCCACGGCCTTTTATATCAAGCTCCTCAAAATAAAAGTCAAACTCTTTTATGCGGGCACTGCTGCTTGGGCTAAGCACCACTTTAACAACTTCCGCCTCGCCATTGGGGTTGGCGCTAAAATAAAGCACTTTGCTTTTGTCGGTGCCCTTGGTAAGGTCATAATCCTTATCACGGGTAATGCCGGTTACGTTAAAACGCTTCGCATAGCTTATGCCACTCTCTCCGTCGGCATATATCATGTTATAAGTGTTACGCTCATCATTCTTTTGAAACACCGCCGCGTGAATAATATCCTTGCCTATAAATGTCTTGTCAGCCACACGCACCACTTTCATAATACCGCGCTTGGTAAACACTATTATATCATCCAGGTTGCTGCACTCGCATAAAAACTCATCCTTCTTTAAACTGGTGCCAATAAACCCTTCAGCGGCGTTAATATATATCTTGGTATTCGCAATAGCCACCTGTTTTGCCTGTATGGTATCAAATAATTTTATCTCTGTTTTGCGTTCTTTGCCTTTGCCATATTTTTTTATAAGGTTATCAAAATAGGCAACTGCAAAATCAGTAAGGTGCTCAAGGTCAAACAGCACCTGTTTTATGGTAGCTTCAATACCTTTTATCTGGTCATTTAATTCGTCAATATCCAGCTTGTAAATCCTGCGAACAGGTTTTTCTGTCAACTTAAGAATATCCTCGCGCGTTATATCGCGTTTCAGTTTCTTTTTAAACGGGCCAAAAGCTTTATCAATACCATCAATAACCTTCTCCCATGTTTCGTGCCTTTGCTCCAGCTCTTTGTATATCTTCTCCTCAAAGAATATCTTCTCCAGTGAAGTATAATGCCATTTATCTTCCAGTTCAGCAAGCTTTATTTCAAGCTCTCGTTTCAATAAGGCTTTTGTGTTATCGGAAGAGATGCGTAATAACTCATGCACTCCCAGGAACTGTGGCTTATCACCGCTAATAACACACGCGTTGGGCGAAATGCTTACTTCGCAATCCGTAAAAGCGTATAGTGCATCAATGGTAATATCGGGAGAGATACCAGGCGCAAGATCAATCACAACCTCAACATTCTTGCTGGTATATTCCGATACCTTTTTGATCTTTATTTTGCCTTGCTCGTTTGCTTTTACAATGCTGTCGCAAAGCTGTGAAACCGTTACGCCAAACGGCACATCCCTGATGACGAGGCTTTTTTTATCAAGCTCCTCAATGTAACAGCGCACACGTAATTTGCCGCCACGTTTGCCCTCATTGTAATTGGTCACGTCCACCATGCCGCCTGTTTGAAAATCGGGGAAGAGTTCAAACTTCCTGCCACGCAGGCATTTTATAGATGCTTCGCACAGTTCAATAAAATTATGCGGAAGTATTTTGGTGGATAGCCCAACGGCGATGCCTTCAGCGCCCTGCGCAAGCAGCAGCGGGAATTTCATTGGCAATGTTACAGGCTCATTCTTACGGCCATCGTAACTTAACTGCCATTCTGTTGTTTTTGCATTAAAGGCAACTTCCAAAGCGAATTTTGACAGGCGTGCTTCAATATAACGTGGCGCCGCCGCTGAATCTCCTGTACGCACATCACCCCAGTTACCCTGCGTTTCAATAAGCAGTTCTTTTTGCCCCAGGTTCACCATTGCATCGCCAATACTTGCATCGCCATGCGGATGGTATTGCATGCTTTGCCCGATAATGTTCGCCACCTTATTAAAACGGCCGTCATCCATTTCTTTCATGGCATGCAGTATCCTGCGCTGAACAGGTTTTAAACCATCTTCAACAGCCGGTACAGCACGCTCTAATATTACATAAGAAGCATAATCAAGAAACCAGTTGCGGTACTGGCCCTGTACGCCCGATTCATTCGTGAGATCTATATTGTTTTCTTTTGCCATTTCTGATATTACGTGTCACCCCTCTAGGGCTCTTGCACACGCCTTGTTTTATCTTCTTACTGACGTTTCGCCACTACGTGGCTTTTTGATTGATTATAATTGCGTTATTTGCTACTAACGTTTCGCCCCTCTGGGGCTCTTGCGCAAGCGCTACTTTATCTTTCTACTGACGTGTCGCTACTATGTGGCTCTTTGATAACCTATATTTTGTCGCCTACTAACGTTTCGCCCCTCTGGGGCTTTTGCGCGAGCGCTACTTTATCTTTAAACTGACGTGTCGCCACTATGTGGCTAAGCAACTTGTCCTCTTATATGAGCTCCATAGGAGCGAAACGTCAGTAGCAGATGAAAGAAAGACAGAACCGCGGCCTTGAGCCCCGTAGGGGTGACACACAATATAACTATCTTTCCTGCATCTTTTATCAATCATAAAACTCAAATAAATATTTTTCATCATATTCAATTTCAAATAATTTAAGAAATTGAAGATACTCCTGCCTGAATGTTTTCTTTTGATGATGCTTCTCCTGATTTAAAATGTAGTTAATTACATTTTTAGACTGAGATTTTGAATATGAAAATGCCCCAAAGCCTGACTGCCAGGTAAAGCTGTCATTTACTAATTTTTCATTTTTTAGAAACGTGGTGCTGCCAGATTTAATATCGCGAACGAGATCGGAAGTATTTATGTCGGGCTGCATACTTGTTAAAATATGTGTATGATCAGGCATAGAATAAATCGCCAGGGTCTTTTGCTTGTTTTGGGTAATGATACCACTAATATATTGTTGTAATCTTTCGCGGATTGGCTCCAGTATAAAATTTTGCCTGCCTTTTACGGCAAATACCATTTGAATATATATTTGAGAATATGTATTGGCCATTTTTAATTAATTTGAATAATTGTAATCACTTCAAACCTCATACAACTCCAGTGGCTGCCCGTTGGGATCATAAAAGAACACAAACTTTTTACCCGTCAATTCATCAATCCTTACCGGTTGCACATCCACCTGTTTATTTTGTAAATATAAAGCACAAGCATCCACATCATCAACAGCAAAAGCAAGATGCCTTAAACCTTTTGCTTCGGGGAAAGAAGCCCTTTCCTTATAATCCGGGAAAGAGAATAACTCGATTTGGTATTTACCATTAATTGCAAGGTCAAGTTTGTAGGATTGCCTTTCTGCCCTGTATGTTTCAGCCGCTATGGTAAAACCGAGTATTTGCGTGTAAAACCTTTTACTCTCCTCATAATTATCGGTTAGTATGGCTACATGATGTATTGCCCTGATGTTCATCATTTTCCTATTTCCCCTAAATGTGTGAATTTAAAACCGGCAAAAGTTTTCAGGCCATAACCCATCACCCTGTCCATAGACGAATGGCCAAATAAAATTAACCCGGCAAGCTGCAACACCTCATTTTGCAGGTACAAACCCAGAACATATACTGCTATCGCAACCGCTTTGTGGTGCATAAAATTGTAGGTAATTGCACCGGCTTTGTTGCCCAATGCGTAGCCAACCATACTGATGTCCGGCAGTAAAATAAGTGCAGGATACCACCACCACGCAAAATGCAGACGGCTGAACAAATAAATGGTCAGCAGGAACATGGCAAATTCCTCTAATTGTATAACTCTCTTCATATTGTTTCCGTTGTTTCGGTTGCCTGTACAGGTGCTCCCGCCTGCCGGATGGTTATTTCTTTCCAGCCTTTGGCCCAATCGCCTTGTATTTCAAGTTTGCTTTCGGCTGCCATTATACGCGTGCGCCATGCGACGAAGGCATCCCCTGCTCTTATTTTTTGTTTGCCAAACAGTGTATGAAATACTTTAGATAGCTTTTGCGGTTCGGCGGTTACAGCCTGCAGAATGTCTTTATCATAATGAGATGCATCAGCGCCCGCGATCTTTTTACCACCCTCCAGTAACCGCACTATGGCGTTTTCGGCACATAGTTTTTTCCATTCGTCAGGGTCAATTTCAAACTCGCTTAAAGTGATGGGGCGTGCAAGCCTCTTAGCTTTCAATATTTCTTTGGGCAATATTTCAAACAGGTTGGTTGGATAGAATATACCACCCTTTTCATTGATGAAAGGCAAGTTGTTAAGGTACAATACAAACACGCGCCCCTGGTAAGCCTTCAACTGGCTCATTAGCCAGTAGTACCCGCAAACATCGTGTTGGTTTTGCGCCATCCAAATCCAAACCTGTTCAGTGGGTTCTTCCTCCAGTTTCTTTACCAGGTTGTGCACTTTAAGTTTATCATCAATAATGCCCGGTTCTCCAGCATACGGTGAAAATTCAAGCACTTCTTTCCACCAATTCCGGCGGCCCTGGTAGCCTTCAGGTTCATAAATATTTGCAATAGGCCCAACAGCAAGCTCATCTTTTATTTCAATGATGTCGCCATCCAATGAACTATCCATTTCCATCGCCTTTTGCAGCGTTTCTATATCATTCTGTTGAAAAACTATGTGGATCATTTTGTAATTAATAATTAGTAATTAATAATTAAGAATTGGGGCTCGTGCCATCTTTAGAAGAATTAAGTATCGAGGTTAATATTTTAATTATTTCTTCGCAGTCAGTGATAAGCGAATTGGCAAGCTTTTCCTCAAGCAACTCAGATGCTTTTAACAAACGTAACCAATACCTCGTTTCTCTTGCTTCCCTGTAAGAGATTTCGAGTTTATGAATGAAATCTTTTCTGGAAGAACCTCCTATAGCTTCTTCGATATTCGCTCCGATAGACGTGCCGCTGTTTAGTACTTGGGTGCATAATTCCCGTTCAATCTTATTTTTCCTTAAGTATTGAAATAATTTGATAATTCGCAATCCGAACTTGAAAGATTTATCAGCAATAATATTCTCCTCCTTCATAATTATTTTTTATATTAGGATCACCATTGAATTTAATCATCGCTGTCTTTAATTATTAATTTTTAATTACTAATTATTAATTAAACCCCTTCTTCCACCAAATCCAGCTCTACTTTTAAATTGGCAATAATAAACTCTTGTCTCTCCATCGTGTTTTTGCCCATAAAATATTCCAGCAGGTTTTGAATATGGTCGCCTTGTTCTAATATCACGGGCTGCAGGCGGATGTCATTGCCAATAAATCTCCCAAATTCTTCCGGTGAAATTTCGCCAAGCCCTTTAAACCTTGTTATCTCCGGTTTGCTGCCAAGCTTCTTTATGGCTGCCTGTTTTTCTTTTTCATCATAGCAATAGATGGTTTCCTGTTTGTTGCGTACGCGGAATAAAGGCGTTTCTAAAATAAATACATGGTTCTGTTTTACCAGGTCGGGGAAGAATTGCAGGAAGAATGTCATCATCAGCAGGCGTATGTGCATGCCATCCACGTCCGCATCTGTGGCAATGATGATATTATTATAACGCAGCCCTTCAAGCCCCTCTTCAATATTTAAGGCATGCTGCAATAAATTAAATTCCTCATTTTCATACACTACCTTTTTTGTAAGGCTAAAACAATTTAATGGCTTACCGCGTAAGCTAAACACTGCCTGCGTCTCCACTTTCCTGCTTTTGGTTATGCTTCCGCTGGCACTATCGCCTTCTGTAATAAAAATGGATGAATTTTTTTGCAGCTCAAGAATGGCATCTTTATCCTTTCCTGTTGCTTCGTCATTGTAATGGTACCGGCAGTCGCGTAATTTTTTATTATGCAGGTTTGCCTTTTTAGCCCGTTCATTAGCAAGTTTTTTAATGCCTGCCAGCTCTTTGCGTTCACGTTCGCTCTGCTCAATTCTTTTTCTTATCGCTTCCGATGTTTGCGGGTTCCTGTGCAGGAAATTATCTAATTCTTTCGCAAAAAAATCACCGATAAAATTCCTGATACCCTGCCCGCCTTCCGATACCGTTTGCGAGCCTAATTTGGTTTTTGTCTGGCTTTCAAATACCGGTTCCTGTACACGTATGGCAATAGCGGCAACAATACTTTGCCTTATATCGGCAGCCTCGTAATCTTTTTTATAAAAATCGCGTATGGTCTTTACAAACGCCTCCCGAAAAGCCTGCTGGTGTGTGCCACCCTGCGTGGTATATTGCCCGTTAACAAACGAAAAAATGTCCTCGCCATAATCGTTGTTATGGGTTATGGCAACCTCAATATCTTCCCCTTTTAAATGAATGATAGGATAGCGGAGTTCGTCCTCATTTGTTTTCCTGCCCAGCAGGTCAAGCAGCCCGTTCTTGCTTACATATTTTTTATTGTTTAAATAAATAACAAGCCCGGCATTCAGGTAGCAATAATTCCAAAGAAGATTATCCAGGTATTCATGAATAAAATGGTAGTTCCTGAAAACCGTATCGTCAGGAATAAAAGTAACCAGCGTTCCATTTTGATGGTCGGTTTTTGCCTCTTTATGGTCTTTAATCAATACACCTTTTTCAAATTCGGCCACTTTTGCCTTGCCTTCCCTAAAGCTTTCAACTTTAAAATAATTACTCAGGGCGTTTACCGCTTTGGTACCCACGCCATTTAAACCCACGCTTTTTTGAAACGCTTTACTATCGTATTTGGCACCTGTATTAATTTTGCTCACTGCATCCACCACCTTCCCCAAAGGGATACCGCGCCCATAATCCCTTACTGTTACCGTTTTATCCACGATGGTAATTTCAATTTGCCTGCCATAACCCATCATGTGCTCATCAACACAATTATCCATCACTTCTTTGATAAGCACATAAATACCATCGTCAGGTGCCGACCCATCCCCCAGTTTGCCAATATACATGCCCGGGCGTATGCGAATATGCTCCCGCCAGTCAAGGCTTTTAATGCTGTCTTCGTTGTAATCAAACAAATTCTTTTCTTTCGCTTCTGCCATTGTGTTAGTTTAAAAAATCCCAAATTCCAAAGGAAGGTAATCTAAAGCCCAACATTTCACTTTTCACTTTCGTTTCACCTTACCATGCAAATTTAACCGCCCAATTTATCGTTTCCTGTTTAGTTTTTGCACAATAATTGTATTTGTGGATAAAACGAATTATTTTGGTTCTTATTCGCGTTATAATTTAACATTATTGAAACGTGCAGCTTTTTTAGCTTTAGTATATGGCAGTATTGCAGAAAAAACATTATACCACCACCAGTAAAATTCTCACAACAATCGCGTGTGTACTTATCGTTATACCGCTGGCGCCCTTTATTTGCAGGTTTATTCCACCGATAATGGTAGGTGGCCGTAATATAGATCTTCTTTTTGCGCTTGTTATTTCCATTTTCCTGGTTTGGGTAATATCGCATCTTTTAAGGCCACTTATTATTCCCTTATTAATGTTACTCTTTGTTATATTGGTGTATAACCAATTTGCAAACCAATATACTTTTGCGAACTTGCTGAAAGATTACGGAGCCACTGTAAATACCAACTGGAATGTAAGGGAGCATAAGCAAACAGACCAGGTTAGCGTTAACCCGCATTTATTTGAAAATATTTATGACCGCACAAGCAGGGAGGTTAAAGAGAAAGTACAATATAAAGATTCGGTTGTGCGCAACTTTGCAGTATATCATTCCCTCCAATATTTTGATGAATACAACGATAAATACGGCGATGTTACCCGTTACCTTTCCCTTTTTAAATACATTAACAGCAATTTTAAATATGTGCCTGATTCGCAACGGGATGAATATTATGCCACCCCGCGGGAAACCATTTTAAACGGGATGGGGGGAGATTGTGATGACCACAGCATTTTAATGGCCAGCTGTATGATGAGTATTGGAGCAAGGTGCAGGCTTATTATAGTACAAGGCCACATGTACCCTGAAATGTATGTGGGCAATAAAAAAGATTTTGACGTTATGCAACAGGCTATCATCACACTTTTTAATAATGAAAGGATACACGGCCTTTATTATCACGAAAACAATGGGCAATACTGGATAAACCTTGATTACTCGGCACATCATCCGGGAGGCCCATATCTGGATGATAATAAAGTGCTTTTAATTATTGACCCGTGAGCAAGGCTTAAGGTACAGGGTTTGAGATGTAAGGAAGAAGAAACAAAGGGTAAGCCATAGAGTTGCCTATACACCCGGCGCCCTATGCCCCATACATTAAACCTTCCGGCTTTTTCCCTACCTTGCGCCCCTTGAAAATAGAAACAAACCTTACACAGCTACAGCAGGCGGAGCTTGAAAAAGCGGACGAGAATTTTTACTTTAAAGAATTTCTCGCCCACTATGACAGCCATCATGTTGACACGCTCGTACATGCATTGAATGATACTATTACCCCAAAAATTGATTGTACAGCCTGTGGCAATTGCTGCCGCTCGCTGATGATAAATGTTACACAACCCGAAGTTGAAAAGCTGGCAGGGCATTTAAACATGTCCGCTGATAAAGTAAAGGAAAAATACGTGGAGACAAGCCTTATGGGCGATATGATCATAAACAGGATACCCTGCCATTTTTTATCCGGTAACACATGCAGCATTTACGAACACCGCTTTAATGAATGCCGCGATTTTCCGGGGCTGCACAAAACTAATTTTACAAGCAGGCTTTTTGCAACTTTTATGCACTATGGCCGTTGCCCTATTATTTATAATGTAATTGAGCAATTGAAAATTGAGGTGGGGTTTACAAACCAGGCTACTTAGAAAAATACTCCTGGGTTTTGTATATTTATCTTCTCTAAAATATTATATGCATTCAATTAAGATAATCTGTTTGCTGCTGCTGTTTTGCAGTATTAAATGTTTTGCGCAGCAACCGATGATAACCATACTCGACAGCGGCCATAAAACAAGCCTGCGCGGTTTAAGTGTGGTGGATGACAAAGTTATTTGGGCAAGTGGCAGCAATGGCACAGTTGCCAGAAGTTTAAATGGCGGCAAAACCTTTGAATGGCTTACGGTGAAAGGCTATGAAAACAGAGATTTTAGGGATATTGAAGCATTTGACGCCAATACAGCCATTATCATGGGGATAGCAGAGCCTGCGGTAATATTAAAAACAAAAGACGGCGGCAAAACCTGGAAAGAAGTTTTCAGGAATACAGCTAAAGGGATGTTTTTAGATGCAATGGATTTTAAAAATGCAAAACACGGTGTTGTTATCGGCGACCCGCTTACCAATCAGCCATACATCGCTTATACGGACGATGGAGGCGAGCGTTGGCAAATCCCCGCAGGCAGTGCCAAATCCATGTTGCCTGTTTTAGATTCTGGTGAAGCTTTTTTTGCGTCGAGTGGGACGAATATCACTGAAGTTAAAGATGTGTTTACCTCGCCAGGCTCTTGCTTAATTGTGTCCGGCGGTATGAGCGCGAAATTATATGGCCTGGGATCCTTTAAAATTAAATTACCTCTTGTTCAGGGCAGGTCTTCCACAGGTGCTAACTCAGTTGCTGCTTATCCAACTCCAGGTGGCTTTAATGGTGTAGTAGTTGGGGGCGATTTTTCGCACGATCAAATAATTGATAGCAATTGTGTTCTATTTAGAATGGACAAGCGCGGCCAGCAACTCACTTTTCCGCAAACCCCACCACACGGCTACCGCAGTTGCGTGGCCTATTTAACAAAAGACAAATTGATCACCTGTGGTACAAGCGGTATTGATATCAGCAACGATGGCGGTATGAACTGGCAATTGGTTTCAAGGCAAAGCTTTCATGTTTGCCAAAAAGCAAAAAAAGGGGTTGCTGTTTTTTTGGCAGGGGCAAATGGGAAAATTGCAAAGCTGCAAGCACAATAAAGTATAAAAAAAACTTTGCAATTCCTGTTACCTCGCTGCAAATATGTGTGTCATATACCAGTATTTAATGTATTAACTATTAAACTTTTTTAAAAATGAGCAGTTATATTGGAATGATGATCGCCGGTTTTTGCATTGTCGCAGCATTTGCATTTGCTATTATAGCCTTTTACGTTGGCACGATTACATCAAGCAAAGAAAAGCTTGCTGCAATGGAAGCAAAAAATAAGGAACGGCTTGCTTTGATTGAGAAGGGCCTGGATATTTCGATATTAGACCGGCCCACAGAACAGAAATTATCGTTTGGGCCTTTGTTATGGGGCTTATTGTTAACAGGCACCGGGCTGGGGGCTTTTATAGGGTACCTGATAGCCAACGCATACAGGTTGGATCAAACCGCTATAATGGATTGTATGGCCATTTTGCTCGGGGGCATTGGCTTAATAATTTATTACATTGTAAGGGGAAAGGTCCAGCAACAAAAATAAGCGTAGATGGATCTTTTTTACTTTAAACAGGTTATTGAGGGCAACGTATCCGGTTTTTCTTATTTTATTGAAAAATACAAGGATATGGCGTACTCAATTGCTTTTAGGATAATCAATAATAAAGAGGACGCGGAAGAAGTAGTACAGGATTCATTTGTAAAGGCATACAGGTCGCTTAAAACATTCAGGCAGGATGCCAAATTTTCAACCTGGTTTTATAAGATCGTTGTTAATACATCGTTATCAAAGATCAGGAAAAAAAAATTTGAGGCACTGGATATTGATGTGGATGAAATGGGAGAGACAATAGGGGATGGAGTTGAATCAGCATATAACAACCTTGCCAGCGCCGACCGCAAAAAATTTATTAACCTTGCACTGGAAGAACTGTTGATGGAAGAAAGGCTTTTATTAACCTTGTACTACCTTGGCGAAAATTCTATTGATGAAATAGGGGAGATCACCGGCATAAAGGCTGCAAACATAAAAATGAAGTTGCACAGGGCGCGAAAGAAAATGTTGGCCATCCTGGAAAAAACATTAAAGTCAGAGCTTCAATATATAGTATGATGGAAGACACAAATATTGATGGTTTTACAAGACAAGTAATGGACGACAGCAGTATTGAGATCGCCAATCCTGCTTTCAATGATATGGTCATGCGCAAGATAGTGGCGCAGTCTGCGAAAAGATATAAGACAATTAAAACATTATCTATTTGTTTGATTTTCGCGGGTGTTTTATTTTTTTCATTCCTTTTAATATTCAGCCTTCAATCACAGGTTAAGAACATTAGTGCTCCATTAAATTCTTTGTCAAATGGAATGTTTGCCTCTTTTCAAAAAGCGGGGGAGTGGATACTTGGAAAAGAGTATTTTATTTTACCTATTGTTGTAATTCTGCTGATTAAAAGGATAATTGATGCGAGGCTGAAATACTCTCAAAAAAATGGGAGTACTATTTAACATTATTCCTTATTAGCTGCAATGGATTTTCTCCCCGTAACTTCAGTCTTTTATAAATTCAGGAAACCTGCCATCACGGTTGAGTATTGAATTTTATGAAAAAAATTTGCCTAAAATAAAATATGTAATATATTTACGTAACCAGTTACATAAATAATTACACATGGACTTTTTTGAACAAGTGGGTAAAAAAGCCTTGGGCAGCAGGCTAAGGCGCCTAAGCGAATCAATAACAGAAGAAGCCGGTGAGATTTACAGGCTATACGACATCGGGCTTCAGCCAAAATGGTTCCCTGTTTTTTACGTGCTATCGCAGTCGCAGGAAAAGGCGATAACAACCATAGCCGAAGAAATAGGGCATTCCCACCCGTCGGTAAGCAAATTGGTTACAGAAATGTCGCGCAATGGATTAGTCATTGAAAAAAAGGATAGGTCGGATGGCCGCAGGAACGTAATAAGCCTTTCAAAAAAAGGAAGAGAAGTGGCTGTGAAAATTGAGCCGCTTTATATTGACGTAAACAATGCTATTGAACAAGCGCTTGCGCAAACACGGAATGACCTGTGGAAAGCGATTGATGAATGGGAATTTTTGTTAAAACAAAAATCACTGTTAAGGCGTGTTGAGGAGCAAAACAAACAACGCGAGGCACAATATGTAACAATTATTGATTATACGCCAAAGTACCGTAAACTGTTTAAGCAACTAAATGAGGAATGGATAACAAAATATTTTAAAATGGAAGAGGCTGATCATAAAGCGCTGGATCATCCCCAAAAAAATATCATTGACAAGGGCGGCTATATATTTATCGCGCTTTATAAAGATGAGCCTTTGGGTGTTTGCGCTTTAATGAAAATGAATGACCCGTACTATGATTTTGAGCTGGCAAAAATGGCTGTATCTCCCAAAGCGCAGGGTAAAAACATCGGCTGGCTGCTTGGGCAGGCCGCAATAAACAGAGCGAAAACCCTTGGCGCTAAAAACATTTATCTTGAAAGCAATACTATTCTAAAACCCGCTATTAACCTGTACCATAAGCTGGGCTTTAAAAAAGTAGCGGGCCATCCCACGCCTTATGAGCGCAGTAATATACAAATGGAGTTAATATTGCAGTTGTAAATACTTATAACTGCTCAAACAATGACACAACAAATACTCCAGCCATACCCGGCTGCCTGGGCTGGTATAGAGAATGATACTAAGCAATCCGGGTTTACTATGTCGGACCCGCTAACTTGCTCATTGCTGCGTACGCTTGCGGCTTCAAAACCGGGTGGTAAATTCCTGGAGATTGGCACGGGCACAGGGCTTTCAACTGCCTGGATATTAGATGGAATGGACGATGATTCAATTCTTATCTCCGTTGATAATGACGCGGCTTTTCAAAAAATTGCTGAAAGAAATTTAGGCTTCGATAAAAGGCTGAGATTAATTTGCGCCGACGGCGGTGAATGGCTTAGTGCAAACATGCTTATAAAATTTGATTACATATTTGCAGATAGCTGGCATGGAAAATACCTGTTGCTGAACGCAGCATTACAGATGCTGAATAAAGGTGGCTTATACATAATTGATGATATGTTGCCGCAACCCAACTGGCCCGAAGGGCATGCTGAAAAGGCCGCAGCACTTGTAGATGAACTGGAAAAAAAAGAAGGGCTTTTTATTACAAAGCAAAACTGGGCAACGGGGATTATTATTGCGGTGAAGAAGTAAACTAACAATACCCAAAACGGCGAAAGGAAAAACAATATTCTGCGACACTGAAATGGATAAAACCGGCTAATCAATGAGAGTGGTACTTGGAATATTATTACTATTAACTGAAACTGTTTATGGGCAATACCATATTATACTTAGTATAAGCGATGAAGATTCGCACGAACCCATCGCCGGGGCATCTGTGGAAATCAAACTCCTGAAAAAAGGAGGTATAAGTGATAGTGCAGGGATAGCTTTTTTAAACAACATTCCGCGTGGAAACTATGAATGTAAAATAGCCTGCGAAGGGTATGCAGATGAAGAAATAAAACTAAACATTCCTTCAACAAAAGATACATTGTTTATTACCCTTGAAAGAGATGAAGAGATGCTGAGCAATGTGGTGGTTAGTTCCTCGCGTACCAATAGCCGCATTAAAGACCTGCCCACCCGTGTAGAAGTGCTGGGTACGGAGGACATGGAGGAAGAAACTTCCATGCACCCGGGCAATGCGTCAATGCTGTTAAGTGAGGCATCAGGCATTCAAACACAGCAAACCTCTGCATCATCCGGCAATGTGCAGATACGAATATTAGGCCTTGATGGCAAATACACCCAGTTGTTAAAGGACGGCTTCCCGATGTACAGCAGTTTTAGCAATGGCCTTAGCATCATGCAGATACCGCCGCTTGATTTGAAACAGGTGGAATTGATCAAAGGAAGTTCATCTTCCCTTTATGGCGGCGATGCCATTGCAGGTATTATTAATTTCATTTCAAAAGACCCTTCTGCAATACCAACATGGAATGCATTGATAAACCAAACAAACAGGGATGGAACGGATGTGGGAAGCTTCTTTACCGCCAGGAATAAACATTGGGGCATCACCCTGTTGAACACCTTTAGCCACCAGGTACCTGTTGATATTCATAACGACGGTTTTACCGTGCTGCCCCGGCTTACCGCATATACCATCAATCCAAAATTGTTTTGGTATCCCAGCGACAGCGCAACACTGAGCCTCGCCATTAATACTACTTATGATAACCGCACCGGCGGCGATATTATGGCAGTTGAAAACGGACCATCACCAACGCATCCTTATACAGAAAAAAATAAGAGCTACCGCGATTATTACCAATTAAAATATGAGCGACACTTAGCCGGTAACAGGTTGCTAACAGTCCGCAACAGTACTTCAGTCTTTAACCGTGATATCGGCATAGCGAATTATACTTTTTCAGGAAAGCAAACCTCCACTTTCAGCGAGATAAGCTATTTGTTTAACTGGGCAAAGCATAAGACTGTTGGGGGTGTAAATTTTACTACAGACCAGTTTAACGAAAACAGGCATACGGATAGTTTGATAAGAGATTATCATTTTGTTACAACCGGAATTTTTATACAGGACGATTGGATGACAGGCGAACATTGGGTGCTGGAAACAGGCATACGAAATGACTACCAAAACCGGTTTGGTAATTTTCTTTTGCCAAGGGCCTCGTTATTATACAAGTTATCAAAAAGCCTTAGCCTTCGGGTGGGCGGCGGGTTGGGATATAAACCTGCAACTATATTTGATGCCCAAACAGAAGAAACAGGGTACAAAAATGTGCTGCCTGTTGGAAATAATGTGGAAGCGGAACGGTCGGCAGGCGGCAACTTTAATATTAATTACAGCGGAACTTTGGGAGAGGACACCCGGTTTATTTTAGACCATTCCTTTTACTACACTCAGGTTAACAATCCTTTGCAGCTTGATTCATCATCAGGTAATCAATCCGGGCAAACGCTCTATTATTTCAGCAATGCTAAAAACCCATATTCAACAAGAGGCTTTGAAACAAGTGTCAGGCTAAAACAAGGCCGTTGGTCAGTGTTTGCGGGATATACTTATGTAGATGCACGAACAGGTGTAGCATCCTATCCATACATACCGCTGGTTCCGCGGAGTAAGGTTGTATTTGACCTGAGTAATGAAAAGGAAAATAATTATCGTATAGCGCTGGAAGCATTTTATACCGGGAGCCAATACTTGTATGATGGCACAAAAACGCCCGACTATTGGGTAACAGGATTATTGCTGGAAAAAGAGATTAAGCGCTTTATATTGGTATTGAATTTTGAGGACTTGACAGATGCCCGGCAAACAAGATTTGGGCCGGTTGTTATTCTACCTATTACGAACCCAATGTTCAGGGAAATTTACGCCCCTTTAGAAGGGTTTATGGCTAATATTGCAGTTAAGGTTAAAATTTTATAACTGCAGCAATCAATAAACAGAAAGCTCAATAACCGGCCAAAAGATGAATGGATTGCGACGCCACTACTGATGCCATGTAACGATACAGTTGGTACCAAAAACTTTCTTTTGTATTTCCCAAACGTCCGAAGCCCGGACTTATTGACCTAATGGCTAATGACAAATAACTTCCCGACTTTCTGAGTTTTCCTAAAAACTTTCAAAGATATGTTTCAAAATAGCTTTCTCCTCATCATTTAATGTCTGATGTTTCATTTTTTTCCAGTTGGCAATATCCCTAAGCGCTTTTTCAAATTCGTAAGGGTTAAAATCCTTGCCGCCCCACGTGAAATTAGAAATATACTTGGGCAACAGGCCGGCATCAAAAATGTTGCAGCAAACACCCATTACTGTTCCTGTATTCAGCGATGTGTTAATGGCAGTTCTGCTGTAATCGCCCATAATTAAGCCACCCTTTGAACCAACAGGAATATAATCGTTGGCATCGTAACTCCACATCTCTACATCGGTGCCGTTGTTTTTAACATTGCTGTTGCTGGTACCTGCACCAAGATTGCACCATTTACCAATTACTGCGTCGCCGAGGTAACCATCATGCCCTTTGTTACTGTATGCCTGCATAACACTATTCTTAATTTCACCTGCCGCAGTGCAATAAGGCCCAACAGTAGTAGCGCCATAAACTTTTGCGCCCATTTTTATTACTGAGCCTTCGCATAAAGCGAAAGGCCCGCGAATTAAACTCCCCTCCATTACCAGCGCGTTTTTACCAATGTATATTGGGCCGCCAGAAGCGTTGAGCGATGAAAAATTTATTTCGGCGCCTTCTTCTATAAAAATATCAGTTTCATTGATATAATGATTTGACGAAGGGTGCGGTTGAGATTTTTGATGATATGTCAATAATTCAAAATCTTCTTTAATATATTGATCATTCCATTGAAATATCTCCCAGGGATATTTCAAACGGCGAACATTTTTAAGATGATGTTTTATATTAAAAGATGCTAAAGCTTTACCAGGATCAAACTCAGCTGGATCGGTCTCTAACACACCCGCAATAAACCCAAGTTCGTCATCAAAGGCAATACCTTCATCAAGGGCAAGAATTTCATTAACAAGGGCCTTATCTGCCATAACGGATGCATCCACCCATAAGTTTTTTCCCGCGGGAACAGGCTTGTATAACGGCTGCAGATACTCTTCAGTATGAATAAAGAAGTTCCTGCTGCTTAATGTTTCCCATCTTTCTTTTATCGTTAATATACCGGTACGCAGGTCAGCTATGGCACAGGTAAACGTTAATGGAAACAAGCTTTGCCTTTTTTCATTATCGAAGAGGATGATATTCATGCGTGGTGCAAATATACCCCATCCCATAAAGAGGTGAAGAAAAAAGTGGAGAAGTAGTAGGTTAACCTCTCGGGATATTAAAGATAGTTTGTGTCCTCTTGCTGTTACAAACAGGTAGCCCCGATGGGGCATAAAAATATGTATTGATAACCTAATGACTTATTGACCCAATGTCCGAAGTTTCGGACTTAATGACTAACTGAGTTTATATCATTTGTTTTGCCTTTACTTCTAAATATTTATTCATGGCTGTAACGGTGAGGTTTTCGGGGGCGGTTAATACGGCTAAAATGCCTTGCTGGTTCAGCTCCTTTACCATTTGCCTTTTATCAAAAGCAAATTTTTCGGCAATCGTTTGTATATATATTTCTTCAGTGTTTGAAGCATCTTTTTTCAACAGGGAGCTTATCTCAGTATTCTCAAAAAACACCACCATCAGCAAATGGTAATGGGCTATTTTTCTTAAATAGGGCATTTGACGTTGTAAACTATGCAGCGATTCAAAGTTGGTGAACAATACCAGCAGGCTTCTTTGTTTTATGCGGCTTCGTATATAAGCGTATAATGATTCATAATCCGGGTCAAGAAATTTTGTCTGCTGGTTATACAAAGTTTCCAATATGCCTTCCATTTGAACCGTTTTTTTATCGGCCTGTACAAAACTGTCCACTTTTTGTGCAAACGTAAGCAGCCCTGCTTTGTCTTGTTTTTGCAGGGCAACACTCGTAAGCACCAGTGAGGCGTTAATTGCGTAATCTAATAAGGTCATCCCCCCAAAAGGCATTTTCATGCTCCTGCTTTTATCTATAAGGCAGTAAACCTGCTGGCTTTTTTCATCTACAAAAGTATTTACCATTAACTGGCCTTTACGGGCAGATGCTTTCCAGTTCACTGTTCTGTAATCATCACCGCGCACATAATCTTTTATTTGTTCAAACTCGATGCTGTGTCCCAGCTTGCGTAGGCGTTTCACGCCTGCTTCCTGCAGTTCGTTACTGGCGCCAAGCAGGCTATATCTCCGCATTTGTATATACGATGGGTAAACCTGCACAACTTCGGCAGCTTCAATAGTGTATTTACGTTCCACCAGTTGCAAAGGGCTTTTTATTAATGCCAGTATATTGCCAAAGCTGTATTCGCCTCTTTCAAAAGGTTGCAGCATATAGGTGATAGATGCAGAAGTGTTGCCTGGTATAGATAGCTGCCTTGACCAATTACGTTCCTGGAACTGTTCGGGCAATTCATCAATCAGCTTTAACTGAACGGTGAAAGTGTACAGGTTTTGCAACAGGATGGTTACTTTATTTTCATCCCCATTACTAAAACGGGAAGCGCATATTCTTTCCGCTGTAATATTATTTTTTCCATACACGATAATAAGGTCAAGAACAAGCGCTATTGTAAGGAACACCAAAAATATCTTGCCCAGGCCTTCGAGCACAGGAACATAAAAAGATAACGCAAAAATAAAAGCAATAGCAGCGCCGGTAACATATGTGCGGCGTGTGAGATAAAAACTTTTATAAAAGCGGGTGATGGGGTTCAATTTTAACGGGGTATTTCAAGTGAATGAATAACCTGCTGAATTACATCGTCAGTAGTAATGCCTTCCATTTCCTTATCGGGCGTTAACAAAAGCCTGTGTCTTAATACCGAAGGGGCTACATATACAATATCATCAGGTATCACAAAATCGCGCCCGTTCATTGCGGCAATAGCCTTAGCTGCATTTAACAATGCCAGCGATGCGCGCGGCGATGCGCCAAGAAAAATAGACTTATGGCTGCGTGTAGTAACAGTTATCTTAGCTATAAACTGCAGCAGCTTATCTTCCACTACAATTTGCTTAACAATTTTACGCACCATTTCTATCTGCTCAGAAGATAATACAGGCTGGATAGAATTAATAACCTCTGTATTGCCTAATTGATGAAGCCTTGACAGTATTGATGCTTCCTGTGCTTCGGTAGGGTAGGGCACATTTATTTTGAACAGGAACCTGTCTAACTGCGCTTCCGGCAAACGGTAAGTTCCTTCGTAGTCAATAGGGTTTTGTGTGGCCACTATCATAAAAGGCTCGCTCATTATATATGTCTGGCCATCCATTGTTATTTGCCTTTCGCCCATCACTTCAAAAAGGGCAGCCTGCGTTTTTGCAGGTGCGCGGTTTATTTCATCAATCAGCACAATATTGCTGAAGATCGGCCCTTTTTTAAATTCAAAAACGGAGTCGCGGGGATTGAATATTGATGTACCCAACACATCTGAAGGCATCAGGTCAGGCGTAAACTGTATGCGCGAAAAATTAACAGCCATGCTTTTAGCAACAAGCCTGGCAGTTAATGTTTTAGCAACACCGGGCGCACCTTCAATAAGCACATGCCCGTCCGCAAGTATCGCGGCCATAATAAGCTTTATCATTTCTTCCTGGCCAACAATTACCTTTTTAATTTCATTGGTAATTGCAAAAACAGCTTCGCTTAATTGTGACAGGTCAGTGCGTTGTTCAAATATTATATCGTCCATCAGGATGTATATTTATAAAATTTAGAAAATGATTGATATATATTAACCAGTTGGTGTTCACTTACATCATAACCTGCCTGTATAAAAACCAGGTTGCCCACAATCTCTTTTACCTTTTCTTCATCATAGCCCGATTTATGGCTTAGATTATTAATGAATTCCTCATTAAGATTTGCAGTGCTTATAAAATACTTGTTACGTATATGTTCAAGCAGGTAAGTTGCCATTTTACGGGCAAGGTTTGTATGATCGCTTTTTTCATAGTAAAGCCTGCCAATTGTTTTGGCAAAATCAAGTGTATCATTTTTGGGCCTTACCATTGCCTGTATAAGCCGTTGCATGCGCTTTGCCTGTGTTGCAATATATAATAGCAACAACGATATCAACAAAGAGAAAGCCCAGGTGAATGCGGAATAACTGAACAGCACTCTTAATGGTGAAGCAGACCTGCTTTTTCCTCCATTCCCGGTACCATATTTGTACACGAAATATTCATCCCATATAATTTTATTTTTACCGGGGGGGATCAACGAAACTACTTTTTGAAAATAGTCAATATTGTTTTTGTACAGTAAAAAATAATTATAGAACAAAGCCGGGTTGCTGTTAAAATAGAAACTGCCTTTTCCTGCGTTTACTTTAACCATGTTGATATCACCGGACTCATCTTTGCCCAGCACCCGGTAACGCACTGAATCAACAGCGGTAAAATGCGCAGTGTAATGAAGGCCCGGGTTAAAGTAACTGGTATCGTTGTTAAAAGGCGGCTGGTACAGGCTTACAACGCCTGAGTCACGGGAATATCTTCCAATCTCATAATTATATATTGATTCTTCACCAAAACCAAAATAACTGGTAGCTTCTTCGTTCATCCACGGCGTGCAAATAAAAACCTGGTTGCCTTGTTTTACAAATTGGTATAGCGAACGTAACTCTTCGGCAGATGGATTAAACTGGTAACTGATAAGAAAAAAAACATTTTTTCCATCTGACATAGAATCTGTATCGTACCAATCCACCGGCGACTCACTGTTTACTTTTACGGTGCTGTTATTAAAAAGTGATGGCAACATGTTGTATGCAATATATAGACCATAAGGGTTTTTATATTTTTTATCAATCGTAATACGTGTATCAAACTGTTTTTCGGTTTGCTTAAAAAAAACAAGGAACAAAATGCCCAAAAGGCATACTGATGCAATGATATATAATATGGTTTTATTCAAATCAGTTTTTTATTTGCCGGTTAAACGCTTCAAGTTTTTCTTTTATACACATGAATTGGTTTTGCTTAACGTCAAAATTTCCATACCACACGTACTCATAATGCCTGGAAGCCTGTGAAAAATCTTTAAAATATTTCGTCCTGCTCAATTCAAATAGATAATCCATGTTTGTTTTATCAGCTTCATATTGAATAATGTTTCTTTCTGACATAGACCTTAGCAAACGCAGGAACAATAAACGTGTCGCAAGGCGGTAGTTTGAAGCTTCCAAAGCTCTATTTATTTGCAGCTCAAAATCTATAGTAAAAATATTGCCGGAAGCATCTTCCGGGGGTTTTTCTTCGGTGTATATTTTTTTTGACCCTGAAGAAAATAACCACACCTTATTGCTTATAAGGTACATTACTATTATAGCAACAAATGCGCCGATAACAATTGCCCAGAAAATAAAATGAAAAAGCCCGGAGCTTAACAGCTTGCTCCAAAACCCGGGAGATTGGTCTTCTTTTTTCTTCTTCTGCCCCTTATTGGCATACCAAAAATCTTCATCTGACTTTATTTTTTGAATGGATGATGGCGGCACATACCTTTCTGAAACTGAAATAGTATCTTTTTTTGAAAATTTGTCAAGTTCCGAAACGGTTGTTGTATCGGTATTTGAGGATTCAACAGTACTATCTGTGGCAGTAGTTGTATTTTGTGTTGTATCACTCCGCTGGCCATGCGCGGCAATAATAAAACAACAACAGCAGGTTAGCAATAAAATAATATGTTTTGTAAAATTATTTACCATACAACGCGGCTATCTCCTTTTTCATACGCCCTTTAAGCTTTATAGGGTAAACTACAAAATAACCGACAATAAAAGTTAATGAGGAACTTAGTATCAGTATGCTTATCCATGCCGGCATACGATAGTGCCTTGTAACAAAACCTTCAAAAAAAGCCGCTACCATAAAAACCGGCATTACCCCTACAATTATTTTTGCCCCGTCTTTTGCCCCTTGTTTTAAAGCATCCAGCCTTTTCATTGTTCCGGGAAAAAGCCAGCTCCTGCCTAAAATAACACCTGCAGCCGCGGAAATTATAAGCGCAGACAGTTCCAGCGTACCATGTATAAAAACGGTTAACACAAATAATTCGCCATACCCTTTTGCATAGAACATGTATTCAAATGCGCCCAGTCTTATAGCTTCCGTTATCATTTCATAAAGCACCCAAAAGAAGGGGATGATGCCTTTTAAAAAATAGCTGAATGATACGCTTATGTTATTGATCATAATACCCATCCACATAAAAAAGCTATTGCCGCCCTGGTAAATACCAAAAGGGTTTCCTTTTTCAATATTATGCCGGGTAATGTTTACATACGCGTCGCCCAGCATGTCGCGCACAAATTGTTCATCTTTCATAGACGAAAAAAAACCTACGCAGGCAAAAAGCGCAAATAGTATAAAGCAAACCAACAATACTAAATGATGTTTTGCAACAGCAAGCGGCACATCATATTTAAAAAAGCGTACCAGCCGGTTTTTTTCTTCTTTACGGTTAC